>CBDUUO010000045.1:0-12833 GCA_965370395.1 uncultured bacterium | reverse complement strand
ATTCCAGTATTCCATTGTTCCATCATTCCAATTGTGAGCGAAGCGAACTAAGTTCAATCATACTCCTTATGACTAAAATATTTCTGAAATACGTTTAGTCCAAAATGTAGCGTGCACCTATGGTCAATTTCATAAGTATTGTCTTCATTATACTGCTTCTGGCGGGAATTCCTATATGTTTTGTTCTAGGGGCCACGACGCTTTTTAGTTTCCTGCTTGCAAATGGATTGCAGTTTATGCCCATACTTGCTCAGCGGATATTCGCTGGAATGGACATGTATGTTTTATTAGCAATTCCCCTATTTATTCTAGCCGGGCAGATCATGGGCGAGGCCGGCTTGACTGACAGTATTATTAAATTTTCTGATGCGATTTTAGGCAGGCTTCGTGGCGGTCTTGGTTACGTCAATGTATCGGCAAGCGTCTTTTTTGGGGGCATTAGCGGTGCTCCCATTGCTGATGTGGCCAGTATTGGGTCAATTATGATTCCGGCCATGGTAAAACGGGGGTATGATCTTGAATTCAGTGCTGCCATCACTGCCTCTTCATCCATTATTGGTGCAATGATCCCGCCCAGCATTCTTATGATTATTTATGCTTCTGTAATGAATATGTCAGTAGCGGCAATGTTTGCCGGTGGGATCATCCCTGGACTTTCCGTTGCCATTATTTTGATGGGGCTCTGTGCCTATTACTCGAAAAAGCGATCTTATCCTAAGCGGGAAGACAAAATTTCTTTTATAGAATTTCTAACTATCTGTAAAACTGCCATCATTCCCATGACAATGCCATTTATTATCATCGGCGGAATACTGAGCGGCATATTCAGTCCCACCGAGGCAGCCGGGGTGGCTGCAGCATATGGGTTTTTAGCCGGACTTTTAATGAGGACGCTGACGCTTTCAAAAATTAAAATCGTCTTAACCAATACGGTTATCATCTCTTCCGCCATTTTATTTCTTATAGCCACGGCAAAAACATTAAGCTGGCTTTTGACCATGGAGATGATTCCTCAATCCATAGCCGGTTTCTTCACCCAGGTGACCACCAATCCGTATATTTTTCTTTTTCTGGTAAATATACTCCTTTTCATTGTTGGCATGCTAATGGATCCCGGTGTAGCGATTATTATCCTCGGGCCCGTTTTAGCTCCTACAGCGGTTCAATTGGGAATATCTCCTCTTCATTTCGCTTTGATTATGACCATTAACCTCATTGTCGGCTTGGTTACACCTCCCTTAGGATTTGCGCTCTATACGACCTGCAGTGTTGTCGACATTTCCATGGAAAGTTTGACCAAAGCCCTGATGCCGTTTGTAGCTGTGGAGATAGGATTCGTTTTTTTAGTGACGTACATTCCTTGGATTGTATTGTTTATTCCTAAGATACTCGGACTGATCACGTAAATTAAATTTGTCGCTATAAGTCAAAAAATAGGGGAGACTCTTTCAATGCTTGAAAACTTTCAAATTCAAATGCCCACCCAAATAAATTTTGGCAAAGATTTCATTCAGAAAATAGGCGCAAAAACCCGATTGTTTGGTAGTCGAGCACTCATTGTTGCCGGGGCCATGGCTAAAAATAGCGGTGCCTTGCAGAGGGTGATGGATCCTCTTAAGGAGGCGGGTATTGAATGCGTTCTTTTTGATCGCGTAGGCGCTCAGCCGAGAATTCAAGAAATAGAGGAGGGAGCTCGAGTTGGCAAAGTCGAAAAATGTGACGTCGTGGTGGGAATCGGAGGTGAATGTCCGATGGATGCTGCTAAAGTTATGGCTGCCCTGGCACCGGCGACTGCTACTTTGACCGAATATTTTGGTGTGGATAAAATTAAAACCCAACCTCTGCCGATCGTCGCTGTACCGTTAACCGCCGGTTCAGGAAGCGAGGTCACCCCATTTTCAGCGATTACCATCGAAAATGATTCTTCCGAAATAAAAATCGTTGCATCATCTTTGATCTACCCAACTTTAGCCTTTGTAGATCCAACATTTACGCTGGCATTTCCTGAAGCTGTTACCGTTGCAAACGGTCTAGATGCACTATCTCATAGTGTCGAAGGAATCATCTCAAGGAATTCCCAGCCGCTAACAGACCTGTTGGCATTGGAATCCATCAGGTTGGTCACCAGTTATCTTCCAGAGGTTCTCAATGACCCCAATAATATGAGTTATCGGAGCAAACTCTCCTATGCGGCCCTGCTGGCTGGCATAGTTGTCGGTCAAACGGGTATGGGATTAGCGCATCATATGGGTTTTTATTTAACCCTGGACTTGGGTTTGAAACACGGAATGGCCAATGGTTTGCTGCTTCCCAGGGCGTGCAATGTTGTTCTGGGTCCCGAGCGCAAGAAATTAGAAACGATTGCCAATGCGTTTGGAGCCGATATCAGCAAATCATCTAGCGGTGAAGCCATTGAAATAGTCGTGGCGCTTATTTTGAAGTTTACATCTCAATTCGATTTGGTTCCTGCGCTGAATGAAAAAAGTATAATAGAAAAAAAGATAAAAAATTATTCTGAAAGGCTGCTGAATAATGCAGATCCATTGCTGATCAATACATTGGATTTAAAAAGAGAAGAAATAGAAGACATCTACCGTAAGTCGCTTATGTAATTAAACTTTGCTTGGCAAAAACAGCCAGCCAAAAAGGAAGGAGGTGTGTAAAAAAAATAAAGCCAGATATTTTTTGTATGGTGGAGTTGGCAACGTGGTTTTCATAAAAGCCAAAAAGGAGGATAAAAATGATAAAAGATACCATAGGTAAAACAACATTGATGGTAGTTGCCAGTTTGGTTTTGTCACTCATTTTAGGGCTGAACGCGCCGGCAGCAGGTCCAATTGTTATGAAAATCGGTAATCCAGGACCGGCAGATCCCCACAAACATATGATCGCTGCGGCAACCCTTGTGTTTAAAGATTATGTGGAGCGCCATACGCAAGGCGGCATCAAGGTGGAGGTATACCCCGGTTTTCAGCTTGGATCGATGCCGCAGATGGTGGACCAGGCCAAAATAGGTGCCATTCAGGCGACTACAGTCTTTTCAGCCGCTGCCACACTTTATGTACCTGAAATAAACCTTATTTACATTCCCTTTCTTTTTTCGTCACCGGAAATAACATGGCGCGTGTTTGAAGGTCCCATGGGCGAGCAATTTAACAAATTTTGGCTGAAAGCCGGTTTTGTTCCGCTCTATATGGCCGACAATGGAGGCAGCCGGACCTTTGGAACAACTAAACGGCAGATTAAGAAACCGGCCGATTTAAAGGGCCTCAAAATTAGGATTCCTGAAAGCGAGGCATTGAAAATTTTCATAGAGAGCTGTGGTGCAGCGGCGCCGGTGATCACCTTCAGTCAGCTATACACCTCAATTCAAACCGGAATTGTCGATGGTTTAGAAACACCGGTTGCCGTACTGTCATTTGCCAGTCTGGATGAGGTCATCAAGTATGCTTCTATTACGAATCATACGTGGGACATGGTTTTTTTAATTGTCAATCAGAAATGGTTTAAGGAGTTACCGAAAAACTATCAGGAAATCCTGGTTGAAGCCGGAAGGCACGCAGAGCAAGTCTGCCGGGGTATGTCTGAAACCTTGGCGGCTCAAGAAGTGGACAAATTAATATCAAAAGGTGTCGAAGTTTATACGCCGACGCCTGCTGAGAGGGAAGAATTCAGGAAGGTCACCCAGAAGCCCGTCACTGATTATCTAAGAAAACAATTCGGTAATAAACTGGTTGACGATTTCATGGCAGAGGCAAAGAAGGCTGAGAGCGAAGCTTCAGCTGCTACCGAGGGACATCTCAAACTTATCAATCAATACGCGAAATAAACATATCGTTTGGTGTTTTTGATTTCCCAATTCCAAATTTTTGGGGAACAGGTTACGCATGTAGCCTAAAGTTAAGTAAGCGGTGATAATACGGGAACGGGAAGGAATTCTATTAATTCCATTCCCGTATTATTTCGCTTCGTCAACCAGCCTTAACCATGACAGAAATTGAAGTTATTTAAGAATAGATGTTAATCCAATAAAACAGGGCGGTGGAGGTGAAATAATGGGCAAAATGAAGGCTCTGGTGTGGGAAGGGCCCTATAAAATGAAGCTCAAAGAGGTGGAAAAACCGGAGCCTAGAGCAGGTGAAGTACTAATTAGAACGAAATCAGTGGGTGTCTGCGGAAGCGACCTGGAAATCTATAAAGGCGGATTTGCCCATTCCGTTGCCCCGCTTATCCTGGGGCATGAGGCTTGCGGCATCGTGGAAGAGGTGACAGAGAGTATTGATATTATGAAGGTTGGAAAGCGGGTTGTGGTTGATCCTGGAATTTTTTGCGGGGAATGTGAATTTTGCAGAAAGGGATCCTACTGGCAATGCGATCATCGCGACATTTTGGGGATGCAGAAACATAATGGGGCTTATGCGGAATATTTTGTTATGCCGCATTTATCCTGCTATTCGATTCCCGGTGATATGGATTGGGACGAAGCGGCTTTAATCGATATTCTGGCCGATCCGCTGCATGCCATGAACATGATACCACTTCAGATCGGAGAGTCCGTAGCGGTTTTCGGGCCTGGACCCGGAGGGATCTGTTTTGTTCAACTGGCTAAAATCGCGGGGGCCTCTTTGGTCATTCTTGTTGGAACCAGAGATGACCGATTGGCATTGGGTAAAGATCTTGGTGCAGACATCACCATCAATATTAACAAGGAAAATGTAATTGACGAAATAATGCGAATTACCCATGATCGTGGAGTTGATGTAGGCATCGAAGCTTCCGGATCTACACTGGCTCTGGCAAACACTTTTAGAGTGACCAGAAAGCAGGGTCGGGTGATGGTTTTTGGTATATACAGCGAAAACGCAAGTCTGGATATGCAGGATATGCATCGGCGGGAGCTGCAAATATTTGGTTCATCAGGATGCCCGTGGAGTATGCCGAGGGCGATTGAATTGATCCGCCACGGCCGTGTTCAGGTCAAACCCATGATCAGCCATCGAGTCAACCTCGAACAATTGGAAGCATTGTTTACTCAAGGGATCATCGAGGAGAGAATGGATGGTTATTTTAAAGGCGTTTTACTTATATGAAGACGTCAGGCACATCTGGTGATATAGCGAATGGAAATGCGATTGTTAGAGGAAATTGAACAACAAAAAGAAAAAACCGCGGTATGGTATTTAGGCGGCCCGACCATTGTCATTCAAACGCGTGGATGCGTCATTTATGTCGATCCATTTTTCAGCCCTTCAGTAAATCCCCTGTGGACCAGACGGTTTGACCCGCTGATAGACGCGACATGCATTCGCAAAGCCGATTACGTCTTGATTACTCATGAGCATCGTGACCACTGCAATGAAATGACAATCAAAGCGCTTGAGCAAAATATTTGTCCGGCATATTTTCTGCCGCGTGCTTCACTGGAGCAGATCTATAACGAATATGGAGTCTATATTAATGAGGACCGAGTGCACACGGTGAAACCCGGGGATCGGTTCACCTTGCCGAAGTTTGACCTTCAAGTTCTTTCTTCTGCAGATCAAACGGCCAAAGAGGCAATTTCATATTTTATTTCAACCCAGGATGGCAAGATATTTCATCCGGGAGATTCTTTGTACGTCCCTTCTTTCTTTAATGAGGTAAAGCAGTACGAGCCGGATATTGCTTTTTTACCGCTTGGTGAAAATCCTCCCGGCTGGGATGTTTATCCCGATACGTCTGATTTTCTGAAAATGGCATCGGAGATAGAGGCCAAACTGACCGTACCCATCCACTGGGATTTGTGGAATGAATCTTATGTTAATGCTCATGGCCTAAAAAAACGTGTCGGACAAATAAAAATCAGGACGATTCGCCGGGGTGACAAAATAGAATTGCCTCTAGAAAAATGAACTTTCAGGAATTGGAAAAAAGGATCTATGCGCGGGCTGAATAAATCTAAGTCCAAATAACATAATGGGTGAAACAAAATGACAAGGAATTTCGGTTGCCGCATTACGGACGAACTATCATATAAAAATTCTCGTCTTTTGGTCTTAGAAAATGAAAAACTCCGCGTTTCGGTGCTTTTGGACAAGGGAAGCGATATTATCGAATTCCTTTATAAGCCAACCGATACGGATTTCATGTGGCGATCTCCGATGGAACATGTAAATATGTACAAGTATATCCAATCGATCCCCAATACGATCGACTTTAGGGATTATTATTTGGGTGGATGGCAGGAAATTTTTCCGGTAGGCGCGGAGGGTTTTACGCTATCGCAGGCCAAAATTGGAAATCATGGAGAATTGTGGGGGCTGCCCTGGGAATCGGCAATTATAAGAGATGAGCCAGAAGAGGTTCAGGTTAAACTCTGGACAAAAACCATCCGGACACCTTTTCGGATTGAGAAAATACTCACTTTAAAAACAAACAAACCGATACTGTTCGTTCGAGAGGAGATTAAAAATTTAGGTGATGTAGACCTTGGAATTATGTGGGGTCATCATCCGGCTTTTGGCGAGGGGTTTTTGGATGAGAATTGTGTGGTTTTTGCTCCGGCAAAATCAGTTATTGATGCCAAGAAAAATGTATATTCGTGGCCAATTCATGAGGAAGAGGATTTTAGGAAGGTATGGCCGAAGAATTCTGATAAATGGAATATGTTTTATCTTCAAGATTTGTCTGATGGATGGTATGCGGTTGTCAATCGAACCAAGAAGATCGGTTTTGGTATGGTTTGGGATAAAAATATCTTCAAATACCTGTGGTTTTGGGGATGTTATAATTTTAAAAATATCAGTCCGTGGTACGGTCGCGCATATACAATCGCCCTGGAACCCTTTACCAGCCTTCCTCATCCGGTCGATCCGAACACGCTGTATATGATCCCAGCCGGCAAAACCATCACCACAGAGCTAAAAGCATTGGTCATCAGCGGCAAAGCTTCAATTCAAAACATCACTCCAGAAGGACATGTTATTGGCGATTAAAACTGAGGCGGTCGGTTACGCTTTCGGCAGGGGTTAACAGGAATTATCGTTTTTCTTTATTCGTAACCGTTTGGTGACAATATAACAAGGAAGATTCTTTATTTAAACATCAATCCGATTAAAGGTTATTCCTATGTACAAAGTGCTCGTGACAGCAAGAATATTTGGGCATCTTTCGGATGATTCATTTGACATCTTTAAAAATAGTGGTTTTGAACTAGCTGATAATCCTTATAGGGAAAAAGGATTATCGGGAAACGAACTTATTGAGCTCATCGGTGGTGTGCATGGACTTTTAACCGGAGTTGACCAGGTAACCGCAAAGGTTATAAATGCCGCAGACGAGCTAAAAGTTATTTCAAAATTTGGAACCGGAGTTGACAACATCGATGTGGCTGCTGCAACCCATAAAGGAGTTGTCGTTACAAATGCGCCTGGAATGAATTCGGATGCGGTTGCCGATATGACCTTCTCTTTAATTCTATCTATCGCCAGACGAATACCTTTTGCAAATGACCAGGTTAGAAAGGGAAACTGGCCACTTATCGTTGGAACGGAAATATGCAATAAAACATTGGGTTTGATCGGTTTGGGGCAGATCGGGAAACGGGTGGCGATGAGAGCCGGTGGATTCAATATGAAAATTTTGGCCTATGAATTGTTGCCTGATGAGCAATTTGTTCAGGAACTCGGGATAAAACTGGTGCCCTTAAACCGGCTTTTCCAGGAGTCGGATTTCGTATCCATCCATGTTCCATTTACTTCTGAAACAGAAGATCTGATCAAAACAGAGCAACTTGAAATGATGAAACCAACTGCCTATTTGATCAACACGGCAAGGGGGGGAATTGTTGATGAGAATGCGCTGTATCATGCACTGGAATCTGGAGAGATAGCCGGAGCGGCTTTTGATGTCTTCAAGGAGGAACCGCTCAAGCAAAAGGCATTGATAGAACTGGATAGCTTTATTGCAACCCCACATATTTCACCTTTTACAAAAGAAGCAATAGAAAATGCGGAAAAACTTTCGGCACAGAACATTATTGATGTCTTAAAGGGCCAATTCCCCCCGTTTATCGTGAACCCGGAAGTTTTAAATAAAGGATAAATTTTAACAAGGAGGAAAAATATGAAAAAAAATATGAAATGTAATTGGGGCATAATTGGAGCTGGGCGATTTGCGGATAATGTTTTTGCACCAGCCATAAAACAGTCGGCGGATTCGCGCCTCGGGGCCGCTATGGCCAGAGATAAAGAAAAGGCCGAGGCATTTGCCAAAAAGCATGAAGTTCCCAAATTCTATAATTCGGCCGAAGCGCTCTGTAATGACCCAGAAATTGATGCTGTGTACATCGCCTCACCCACCTTTCTGCACTGCGAGCATGCGGTTTTGGCAGCCCAATGCGGCAAACAAATATTATGTGAAAAGCCGATGGCACCTACGCTTGAGGAGTGCGATCAAATGATTGCAGCCGCTGAGGAAAGCAATGTTACTCTGATGATCGGCCATAATATGCGCTTTCATAAAATTCATCGAGAAATCAAAGAAATGATTGCAAACGGGCTGGTCGGCACAGTGGGGATCGCCAGGGCCGAAATTATTACTTCTTTCAAAAAAAACCAGGGTGATAAATTTACAACCGATCAATTCCGCCTTAATCGTGAAATTGGCGGCGGCGGTGTGCTGTTCGATATGGGGATTCATGCCATTGATGTATTGCGTTTTATTCTGGATGACGACGTTGAGGAAGTCAGCGCGTTTGGCCAGAATCTATTTATTGATTGTAACGGTGAAGATACGGTGTCGGCTGTTTTGAAATTCAAAAAGGGGGCCTATGGTACCGTTGCTACCAGTGGAGCGCTTCCATATGCACGCAACGGTGTTGAGGTTTATGGAGACAAGGGTGCCATTATCACAGACGGCTCTGTATGGATCTTTGTTCGATCAGGCGAAATTAAGATTCTCACCAATGACAAATGGGAAACCCGGACTGTTGAAATCAATAATTGCTATTTGGCGGAAGTCGAGCATTTTCTTCAATGTGTGGCGGAAAAGAAAGTGCCAGCCGTAACCGGAAGGGAAGCCCGGAAAAATATCCAGGTCGTACTTGCCGCTTATCGCTCCATGGACGAAAGGCGGACAATTCAAATCGATGCGTAAACAGGTTGTGGGAGACAAATGTTATCTTATAAGCATTGGCGGGCTTTGTGGCCTCTCCAATGATTCAAACCCGAGGGAAGGATGAAAAAATGGCTGAAATATTCGTCAACTTAAAGAGATTCGATGTCCCAAAGAAATTTGGCGGCATCTGTCCTCAGACGGATCCTGAGGAATGGATTCAATCTGTAATTGCGAAAACCATTGAATTCGGACTCGGCAAATCCGAAAGGGTGCACCTGACCTATCTACTTCCTGAATCTCTTCTTATTCCGGCATTAAAAGCTAAAAATAAATTTCCGCAGTCAGAATCGGAGAAATTGGACATTGGGTGTCAAAGTGTCTTTCGTGAAAACATTGCACCCGGCGGAAACTTTGGCGCATTCACATCAAACTTGCCGGCATCTGCAGCATCAAACCTGGGATGTACTTGGACGATGATTGGTCATTCTGAAGAAAGAAAAGATAAATTTGAGATGATCGCAGAATATGATTCTATGGTTTATAGTGATTTAAAGCAAATGGAAAAGGCAAATGATGCCATTAATTCGCTGCTTAATAAAGCCGTTTTAAAAGCGCTTGAATCCGGTCTGAATGTGCTTGTATGCGTTGGCGAGACGGCTGAGGAAAGAGGTGAAGGTTCTTTTAATCAACAGAAACCCAGAATTACGAAAGTCCTTAAATCTCAATTGGGAAATGGTTTAAAAGGCACAGAAAATTTTTTTGTTTCAGAGAAGATTGTAATCGGATATGAGCCCAGGTGGGCCATTGGTCCGGGAAAAACACCGCCTGGGTCGGACTATATCGGCTTTGTTTCTGACTTGATAAAAAAGGAAGTCAAAGGCCTGTATGGTTATGACCCCGCGGTTATCTATGGTGGGGGCCTGAAAGAAGAAAATGCGAAAATGATATCGAATATCTCTACAATCGACGGCGGCCTTGTTGCACTGACGCGATTTACGGGTGATATCGGGTTTGAACCCGAGGAATTGAAATCAATCATTGAAAAGTATCTTGAATGATATGGAGAGCTAGTCGATTATAACAGGATGCAAATGCAATAAGACACGATAAGAGGGGATTTAAATGAAAGATGTTTCTTTGGACTATGGCGATGGCTCTATGCTGGTGGAACTGCCTGATAGTTCGGCAATTGTCCGGTATGGTGAAACCTATACCGACCCGCCGGAAGTCGATCCCTATGCGAAAACCCGCAAAGCATTAGAGAATCCTTTAGGGTTTCCCCCCCTCAGGGAACTCGGCGGTCCCAGCAAAAAAGTGGTTATCGGTTTTCCTGATCGCGTCAAGGGCGGGGTTCACTCCAATTGCCACAGGAAGGTCGCTATTCCCATGATCGTGGAAGAGCTATTCAAAGGAGACACCCCGTTGGAGAACATTTCTTTGTTGTGTTGTATGGGCCTTCACCGGAAAAACACACTAGAAGAATGGTACGGGTACCTTGGCAAGGAAATCGTCGATCAATTTTGGCCCGACCGCATCTTTAATCACGATGTTGAAGCGCCGGACTTATGTGATTTCGGTACCGACGAGATGGGTAATGTGGTCCAATGCAATCAGATGATGGCGGAAGCCGATGTGCCGATTGTTATCGGCCACGTTACCGGCAATCCATATGGGGGATATAGCGGCGGGTACAAAATGATCGTAACCGGGCTTTCGGGTTGGCAATCCATTGCCTCGCACCATGCTCCGGCCACGATGCATCGCAAGGACTGGATGGGCGCATCCACCTCCTCGCGAATGCGACGGCAGTTCAAATCCATCGGCCAGACCATGGAGAAAGCCATGGGAAAGAAATTTTTCGCAGTGGATGCAGTATTAGGCCAGAAATCCCAGATCCTGGATGTGAAAGCAGGCGAGCTTGAGGCGGTCGAGGAGGCAATCTGGCCCCTGGCCGACAAGCGGACCAACGTTCATTTAGATATGAAAGAACCGGCAGATATTCTGGTTATGGGGCTGCCGCGCAATTTTCATTATGGCCCGGGTATGGGGTCAAACCCCATCCTGATGAGCTTGGGCATAGGCGGCCAGCTTTCCCGCTGCTGGCATGCTTTCCGTGAAGGCGGTGTTATCATAGCAGCCGCAATCTGCGACGGCTGGTTCAATTCACACTGGTTCCCATCTTATGAGGAGACCTATCATGCGCTTTTGCGGTATTGTAATGCTGCCGAATTTGTGGAGTCGGAAGATGCTGCAAAGATAGTCAATAATTATGAGTACAGATTTCAATATTCAAATAATTACGCCTATCATCCCTTTCATGCGATGTCCATGATCAGCGGCGGCAGCGCCTCTTTGTTATGGACCTCTGCGGTGTTTATCGCTGGAGCCAAAGCGCCCGATTTCGCCAGGGGCATGGGGTTCAACCCAACCGCGACTTTCCAGGAGGCCATGGAAAGAGCTGAAAAGATTGTCGGTAAAAAGCCACGTGTTTTATGCACGCCAGAGTGCTTTTCCGGTGGCGTTGCTGTTCATCTGCACCTTAAATAATGGTAAGGCATAGAAAACAATTATTCGATCCATTATCGAAGGCGAAGGACCAAAATATCTGGGATTTCACGGTCGGGCGTATCGAGGTGTTTGTCTTTCGGGCGACAATTGAATCAACCGTTAAAACATCTTTTGGTGTAATGAACGACCGCCCAGCGGTCCTTGTGCGTGCGGAAGACAAAGACGGTGCGTTTGGTTGGGGCGAAGTTTGGTGCAATTTTCCCGGCTGTGGAGCCGAGCATCGGGCGCGATTGATCGAAACTGTTTTGGCCCCTATTGTTATTGAGCGTCAATTTAAGAGGTCTGTCTTTCATGATCTTTCTGAAGCCACACACTCTTTAGCTTTGCAAACCGGAGAATTTGGCCCGTTGGCGCAAACGATTGCCGGCCTGGATATCGCTTTTTGGGATTTGGTCTCTCGGCGAACCGGGGTGCCCCTATATCAGTTCCTCGGCGGTGATGCCGGGTCTATTCCAGTTTACGCCAGTGGGATTAACCCTGAAGATGCTTTAGCGACCATAGAGCGCTGCCGACAATTGGGGCATCATGCGTTTAAACTGAAGGTTGGATTTAATCCCGATTCCGATTTGGCGAACATCAAAAGCATTGCCGATACCCTTGCGCAAAATGAGATGTTGATGATTGACGCGAACCAGGCATGGGATCTGGAAACAGCACTGAACTTTATCGAAAAACTCAGGGACTTGCCGATTTCTTGGATCGAAGAGCCCCTAAAGGCTGATAGACCGATGCAAGAGTGGAAGGCGCTATCGCGTACCTTGCCCTTTCCCCTAGCCGCCGGTGAAAATATGCTTGGCAAGGAAACATTTAAGGCGACAATTAACTCCGGAAACATCAAAGTGATTCAGCCGGATGTTTGTAAATGGGGCGGTTTAACAGGCTGTCATTGGGTCGCTTCAACTACATTGAATGCTGGCCTAAGGTATTGCCCTCATTATCTTGGAGGAGGCATCGGGCTCCTTGCCTCGGCACACTTACTGTCCGCGGTTGGAGGCGATGGTCTTCTCGAGTTGGATATCAATCCAAATCCGCTTAGAGAAGGGCTAGCGAAGCCATATCCCCAAATTTCAGATGGAGCGCTTAGCTTAAGAAATAAGCCAGGCCTTGGAGTAGAGCCCGACTTGGAATTTGTTAGGCAATTCCAGGTAGCCCATTATGAGATATTTTGA
>CBDUUO010000044.1:0-13024 GCA_965370395.1 uncultured bacterium | reverse complement strand
AAATTGAAAAAAGAAAAGAAGAAATAAATGCCCAGTGTTGTTCGGTGACCTTAAATCAAGCATGGGTAAAAGTTGGGGACGTTCTTAACTTTTAGCTAAAACTCTTGAATTAGTGCTTTTTATCTAAAAAATGTCACTCTTTTTCATAGACAAGATATTGAAATTTATAATGATTACGCATTAGACCGGGAGTGTACACGTCGAGTGTTTGATTGACAGAATTCACCCAGCTTCGTCACGTATTTAGCGTGACGGAGGCGGACCGATTTTGCCTGAAAAACAACAAGTCATTTCAACGCTGTTGACTTCAGAAAAAAGACGACGCTATGAGTATTTGCGCCTTGGAAAGACTGAAGATACGGCTGAGCAGGCCATCGCACAAAATTAAAGGCGGAGGAAAAATCATGGAAATCGCCATCGTATTTTACATTATCCTGGCCGGTGTGATTATCTATGTTTTGGGAGAGATCATTGTTAAAATTGTAATCGACCCCGTACAGGAGCTCAAACGCGTCATTGCCGACATTGCTTTCAAGCTTATCCATTATTCGCATGTCTATAAGATTTCATCTTCTGAAGATACATCCGGGGAAGCGGCGGAAAAGACCATTGATCAGGAGAAATTAGAACAGGCCGCAGATGAATATCGCAAACTGGCCTCCCTGTTAAATGCAGGCTTTCGCCTGGTACCATTTTATCCGTTTGCCAGGGTCGTATTTTTTCTACCCAAAGAAGCCGATATTATTGAAGCCCGCAATGCATTACTGGAGATGTCGGAAGAGATTTTTGCAGCACCTAAATCATTTGTTATCTCTGAGAAAAGAAAAAGTATAGAAAAGATGCTGAAGGTAATTTAGGGTAAGCTCTAGTGTGGTGTCCCTTATATAATTTTCAAAATACGGAATTTTGTCAATTCAAGAACTCAACTGGGCTTAGATATACCATTCGAATTGGGTAATCTATTTGTGGGACATGACACTAATTGGGATTTGAGACTAACCCGTCTTTCACCAGACCTTTTTGCGAACACCGCCACCCGTATACTGATCGCAAAAAATCCGTACATTCATCACAAAAATTAAGACCACGGCCATCAACAATGGCCCGCACATACCCCCGATAGCCAAATTTATTAAACTCGCCTCTGCTCATGGGGCACAATGATCCGTCCGGTGCCGCCTTAAAAGAGGCATGATCGGTCAAGCCGAAATTATGACCGACTTCGTGCAGGGCCACTTTGGTCGTTCGATCGATAAACAGGTCAAATTCTTCATCTGAATCCATACGCCGGGGAATCAATTTTTTGGTGGAAACAACCGCCACATCATTTTTGGGATTTTTCCCGCCGATAATCGAGTTATAAAATTCGTCTCCATCATCTATTTTTAAATCCGCATCGGTGATTCCCAGTGTATTTCCGATATATTCTTCTCCAAGTATCAAAGTCAAAAACTGGGCATCGATGCTGTCAATCATCGGCGAATCATGATGCGACAAATCAACCTCTCCAATGATACCTTCAAAGGATTCCAAAATGCCGTTACCAATCTCTTTAAGACTGCTGTAGGTGATATAGCTTCCAATACGAACCAGATTTAATTTAGATATATTTTCAAGCATTTTTCCATCTGCACAGAAAGAGTGGGAACCGTTTGATTTTTATTTCTTCTTTTCCGCTGCCGGCAGATAAATAAAAAATGTGGCCCCGCGGCCCTTTTTAGACTCCGTGTTAATGTAGCCTTCGTGGCTTTTTACGATCCCGTAAACCGATGCCAGCCCGAGACCGGTCCCTTTGCCGGTTTTTTTGGTCGTAAAAAAAGGGTCAAATATACGATGCTGTATTTTTTTGTCCATTCCGACGCCTTTGTCCGAAATCGTGAGCCTGACGTATTTCCCCGGCCTGGGCTCGTAAAGCTTGCTTTTGATATCCCGGTGGGTCACGTTTTTGGTTTTTAAATAAATATCCCCCCCATCCGGCATTGCATCGGCCGCATTGATGTAAAGATTTAACAGCATTTGTTCCATCTGGCCCTGGTCCGCTTCGATGGTATGCGGCCTTTGGGTGAGCTCACGATGGATGGTAATTTCCTTTTTCATTTTTTGAAATGTCCGGGAGGTATTTTCAATGATTTCGTTAATGGCGATGGAACGGGACCGATATCTGCCCTTGCGCGCGTAACCCATCAGCTGGCTGGTGAGTTCGGCACCCTCCTGAACTGCCTTTTCGATTTTCTTTAAATCCGGGTAATGGGGATGTTTGGAGTCGATTTCAAACAGCAGCAGTGACGTGTGCCCCTGGATGCCCATCAGGAGGTTGTTAAATGCATGGGCAATCCCGCCTGCCAGGGTGCCGATGGCTTCCAGCCTGGCAGCGAATTGAAGCTGGGCGTCCAGTTTTCTTTTTTGGGTGATGTTGCGAATAAAATTTAAAGTGGCCGGCTGACCTTCCCAGCTAACGCGCACGGCGGTGAGTTCGACCCATCTTTCTTTGCCCGTTTTGCTTATCACCCTGAATGAATGCGTACCGGGTACTTTTTCACCCTTTAGCCTTTTTAAATGCCTGGAGACTACTAAGTCTCTGTCTTTAGGGTGGATGACCTCGGCAATGGCGGTTGTCGACAACTCTTCGTCTGTATAGCCCAATACCGTCCGTGCCCGACGATTCGCAAATCGTATCACGTCGTCCTGAATAATAAAAATGGCATCCCGGGCTTTTTCAAATACCAGTTTATACTTTTCCGCCAACTCCTGCAGATCTTTTTCGGTTTGGATCCGCTGCTCGATTTGCGCTTCAATCTTTTTGATCTTTGCTTCTAATTCTTCGTATGTCGGTTTTTTGCCCATCGGTGCCGTCCGGAGGCTAACAGACCTTTTGGCCTTATCGCTCTGGATTTTATAAAGCGTATTCTCCATTCACTCCCCACCAGAAGTTTTGAATCTGGAAAAAAAGTAACAGTTTTAATTTATTATGATATCGACCAAAACTCAAAAAAGATAAGTACAAAAGGCCGGACATTCTGAAACAACCAGGCAGTACCGCAAAATTTATACCAAACTGCTATTTAACTGTTATTTCTTTAAATATCTAATAGTTAATGAATACCTCACCTTTGATGAAAGTGGGATACTTGACAAAAAATGTCACCTGGTTTGCCAATATGCGTCAGAAGCGGGCTTGACGCGCCTGTTTGATTCATAAATCTCAAAGTTTGATTCCGGGCCAACTCACGATTGGATCAGATGAACGCACAACATGCATACCCGCATCAGCAAATTTCTGAAATGCTGCGTTCGCCTGTTCGGTGTAATCGATAACGCCTGGAATAACCACCGGTGAAGTGCAATCTTCTAAAAGATAAATTTTTTCAGTCAGCTTCTTATCGGAACCAATGATTTCGTTCAACAAATCGTCAATTGTCCAGGCAACGCAGTGACTTTTTGCCTGACCGGCAACAATCACGACATCAAAGTCTAAGAGTTTTTGAATAAATCCGACATTCTTCTCAGCAATCCCCTCTCCCGCAGGGCCCGCCAGCACTTCCGGGCTGAGAACCGAGTAATTCTCGGAGAACGGATTGGCCCCTTTCTCTTGAAAATCCGGTCGACTTAAGCGGGCGATGCTGTGGAAGAAGACCGCCTCCTCGACGGCCGAAACCAACGCATGACCGATTCCGCCGAGCATGGCATGATAAGGCCATATTGTGAGGTCATATTTGCCGCCGTCTTTTAGCTGCCGGGTATAGTGGCGCAAAAATTGTTGGCCGTAGGCTTCGTCGATTTGAAGGCTGGAGGATAGTTCAGGATTGAACCTCCATATACCTTCCTCAATGTCTTGCGGGGTAATGAGCGTAAAGGGGGCTGGATGTTCCCCTTTGTCATTTACCAGAAAGATGCTGTGGAAGATCTGTATCGCCTGATGGGTATCCATGGTCGGGCAGATTTCGGTGATCACATTGAGATTGCGATAAATAAAATCACACAGCCGGCGATTGTCATCCACGGCTCCTGTTCCGGAAGTTCCGCCGACATAAAGCTCAAAATCCGGAATACAGAACGTATTTTGAACATCGACCAATAACAGGGAAATTTTTAGCTTATCACAGGAGGCAGGCTGCAAGTTATGCTGCTTTACCCATTTTTCAGCATCTTCTGCCCGGGTCTCATAGGGAACTTTCCAGACTTCATCCACGCTTTGCGGATTGAAATGAGATGGGATCGGAAGTTCATTGGATGCCATGATGAATCCTTTCAATTATCGGAACTTGGCCTCTTATATACGCCAATATGCCAATAATTTGTTGGTGTGTCAATGAGGGTTCTGGGTTCAGTCTCCTGGTTCAAAGGTTAGAGGAAATAGGACAACAGCGAGAAACCTGACACTTGAATCCTGAAACTTCTGAACCCAGAACCCTGAACCTTTGAACTCTGAACCCGGGAACTGAAACCTGAAACCTACTTATTCCTGACAGCGCCGATGATAAAATCATTGATTATCGTGTTTGACAAATAAGCGATCATTCAAATTTAGGATGGTGAGGCGATCGATCATACTGCTGCCGGAAAGCTTTCCGAAGACCCATCTGGGTGAAAAACGAATTAAGGGCGACACCGAAGGAAGGTCGGTTTCTGAATGTGTTAAAGGTCCGGCTCAGAATACGCCCCATACTGAAACCTTCCTGCAGGACCTGGGAGTTCAAATCGAACATTTCTTCCGGATCCATCGTTGGGTGTTTGAAAACTACAGAGTCGCCCCCGTAGTGATCCCACGATAGTTCTGTAAATATCCTTCTCTGTTCCAGATACTCATCGTAGATTGGGCTGCCCGGCATCGGGGCTAAGGTTAAAATAAATGGAATAATCTGCATTTCATCGCAAAAGTCCAGGGTGCGGCGGTAGGTTTCCGGTGTATCTTCGTCCCAGCCGATAACGAAAAAACCCATGATCTCGATGCCCAGCTCTTGAATAATCCTGATGTTTTCCTGCATCTTATCAACATCAAAAACATCCGGTGAGGTGAAATGAAGCTTACGCCATGCCCCGGATTGTTTCTGCCCTGCGCCGGATATGGATTCTAAACCGGCAGCGATGGAGCAAAGCCCGCTTTCGGCCGCCAATTCGACAATTTTTCGGCCGTCTTTGTAATTTGTGGCCGACAAACCGCCCGCACCGCTCCACAGTCGTTTCGGTCGCAAGCTCGCCAGTTCTTTATACAGATCCAGATAGTATTGATTTTCCTCGGGCCGATCCACTATCTGAGGATGACCAAACACGCTGTCATCCACATTAAAATAATTTTTCCGCAGGGTATCGACTTCCGCAACAACTTGATCGATGGGACGATGACGAATCTGGGGACCAAAAATCGGGGTAACCGGACAAAACCGACAAAAATTGGGGCACCCCCGCGTGGTAAAAACAGAATCCATGAGATAGCGATCGCGCGGCAGCAAGTCCCGTCTCATCATGGGAAGGTTGGCAAGGTCCGGCCTTTGGGGCTGATGATATACGCTGCCCTCAAGCGATTCTTTTTTATAAGGACCGCAGACATAATAATCTTTTAAACTGCCGGTCTGTACATCGTTCAAGATTACCGGCCAGATCTCTTCGGCCTCACCAATGGCAACTGCGGAAGCGTGCTGTCTGGCTTCTTGCGGAAAGGCAAAAATGTGGGGGCCTCCCAAAACCACGGTCTTGCCCCCGGCGATAAATTTATCGGCAATGTCATAGGCAATCATCGCCAGGGGGGTGCGAACCGTTATGCCAACAAGGTCGCAATCCGCATCATAGTTTATTTCATCACCGTAAAACATATCAATCAGGTGAAGTTCATGTTCTGGCAGGGTCAGCGCTGCCAGCAATGTGGGTGCCAACGGCATCACCGGCAACACGGCTTTGCCCATTTCAAGTTCGCGGCCGGGAAAAATGAGTTTAATTTTCATTTATGACCTCACATCTAGGGTATTATGTTTCCAGTGCTTATATGCCGCCATTCCTCTTTTGCCCAAATTTTTCGCTTACAAGTTTCTCCGTTTCATGCTTGCGGTGACAGGCAACCAGATGACCGGCTTCCATGGTTTCAAGCAGCGGTTCTTGCTTTAAGCAGCGATCCACGGCAAAGGGACAGCGGGTATGAAATCGGCAACCCGCCGGCGGATTAGCGGGGCTGGGCACATCGCCGGAAAGGACGATACGCCAAGGCTTGTGTTCGACATCCGGAACCGGAATCCCTGAGAGCAGCGCGATGGTATAGGGGTGCAGCGCACGGGCAAAAAGATCTTTGGTTTGCGCGATTTCTACGATTTTCCCTAAATACATCACCGCCAGACGATGGCTAATATATTTAACCACCAGCAGGTGGTGGGTGATAAACAGATAGGTCAGACCCAGTTTTTGCTGGAGTTGAATCAAAAGATTGAGAATCTGGGCTTGAACCGAAACATCTAAAGCGGATGTCGGCTCATCCAGTACGATAAACTCCGGATGGGTTGCAATCGCCCGTGCGACCGCAATGCGCTGGCGCTGCCCTCCGGAAAATTCGTGCGGATAGCGAAGGTAATGATCCTGGGTCAGCCCCACAATCCCCAGAAGCTCTTTTACACGGTCTGCCAGTTCGCGGCCGCCAAGGTTATTCTGGGCTTTGATGGGCTCGGCAATGATATTTTTGATCAACATTCGCGGATTTAAAGAAGTGGTCGGATCCTGGAAGACCATCTGGAGTTTACCGCGAATTCCCAATTTTTTAAGGGCGCTTTTTTTTAAGTTCCCAATATCTGCGGATTGATCTGTTCCGTTTTTTGGAGAGTAATAATGGATGTTGCCTTCTGTTGGAGCGTACAGGCGAATGATGGCTTTTCCGGTGGTTGTTTTGCCGCATCCCGATTCGCCCACCAACCCCAGGCACTCGCCGCGAAAAATATCCAGGTCGATACCGTCCAGGGCTTTGACATCGGCGACTTTGCGCTGCAGGACACCGCCCAGGATGGGATAGTACTTTTTAAGGCCTTTTATCTCCAGTATCTTTTCCATTTATACTTTTAAATTTGGACAGGATTTACAGGATTTTTAAGATTCTTTTCTTGGCTTTCCGGATGAAAGCCAAAAATTTCATTCGCCTTCGGCGAATGAAAATAATAAACTGCCTCAAATAAAATAGGCTGTGTAGGGCGGGCCACTGTGCCCGCCGGTCTATGGTCGGCACGGTGGCCGACGCTACTTTAAAAGGTTTCAGGTGTCAGTGTTCAGGTGCCAGCATTGACGGGCAGACGCCCCTCCGGGTCAAATACTGAAACCTGACACCCGCCACCTGACACCAAAAAACTTATTCAGTTTGCTGTGTGCATCTATGGCTAAATTCATAATCTTTTCTGTGATGCGGCCCAGTAACAGGCCACCTGATGATTTTTGGCGACTTCAAGCATCTCGGGAAACACCCCTTTGCACACCTCCATGGCATGCGGGCAACGCGGATGAAAACGGCAACCGGAAGGCGGTGACACCAGATTGGGTACACTGCCCTCGACACTTTGAAGCTTTCCTTCCTGGGAAAGCCGCGGCACGGAATTTAGTAAAGCCTGAGTATACGGATGTCTTGGCGAACGAAATAAATCTTTAATGTCGGCGACCTCGCAAAGATTGCCGGCGTACATGACTCCGACCCGATCACAGGTCTCGGCAACAATACCCAGATCATGGGTGATCAGCAGCACCGAAGATATTTCTTTTTGTTTAAGCTCCCGCAAAAGCTCAAGAATTTGAGCCTGAATGGTAACATCAAGATTCGAGGTGGCCTCATCTGCAATCAGGAGTATGGGATTGCACGCCAGGGCAATGGCGATCACAATGCGCTGTTTCATGCCGCCGGATAGATTATGCGGATAACGCTTTACAATCTCAGCGGCGTTGGCGATTCCCAGTTTTTCAATAATTTCTATCGAACGCCGGGAAGCCTCCTTGCGCAGTCTTTTATCCCATCTTTTAAGGATCGGAATCCGGCTCATTATTTTTAAAAGCCATGCGTCCGGTTTTTTTTCTCCGGTCCGGTAAAGGGCCTGCAAAACTTTTTTAAGCGGAAAAACCGTGCGGCATGCCGGGGCGCTCAAATCAACGCTGATTTTCTTACACATCTCCCCTTTACGGTGAAACAAAAAGCTTTCAGCGACCTGATCACCGATACTCATGATCGGATTTAGAGCCGCATTGGGCTCCTGGAAGATCATAGAAATGCGGTCCCCGCGGAGGCGCTGCATGTAAGCCTCTGATTGCTGAAGAAGATCAACACCGGCCGCTTTGTTTTTTTTGTCCAAATAAACAATCACTTTACCGCCTTCGATGCGGCCCGGTTCCGGCACAATGCGCATAATGGAACGAACCGTTACGCTTTTACCGCAACCGGATTCGCCCACCAGCCCGAAGGTAGAACCGTGATCGACCACCAGGCTCACTTTGTTTAAAGCCTTGACCACCCCTTCATAGGTGTAAAAGTGGGTCACCAGGTCGACTATTTCCAGCAATTTGGTCATTTTATTTTTCTATTTTGACAGGATCTACAGGATTTGTTGGATCATTTTTTATTCACATGACATTGAGTGACAGATTGGATGTTGTTGCCCTTAATTTATAATGACCGTTTTTTTTCGCCTATATTTGTGCCATATGGCAAAATATAGGCGGGATTGAGTTTCATCACTTTCGTCTGGAAAGTGATGAAAATAAAAAGAATCCTGTTAATCCTGTCAAAGAAAATCAAATATTCCGCATTCCGAAATCCGAAATCAAATCATCTTCTTCTCAGCTTCGGGTCGAAGGCGTCGCGCAGGGCATCGCCGATCAGATTCCACCCCAGAACGAACAGGACGATGGAGCCGCCGGGAAAGACAATCGCATACCAGAACTTGAGGGGATCGTCCGGCGGACCGACAATATAGTTTCTTGCCAGGGCCACCATCTGGCCCCAGTCGGCAAACCCTTTGGGCGCACCCAGCCCCACAAAGCTCATGAACGAAGCGGTAATCACCATGGAACCTATGTCCATTGTGGCCAGTATCAATACCGGATAAATCGCATTGGGTATGATATGGCGCAGAATTATTTTAATGTCAGACACGCCCATTATTTTAGCTGCCTGGACAAAATCCTGATCACGCAACGTCAGGATTTCAGAACGAATCACCCGCACATACCAGCGCCAGCCCACCAGTGCCAGGGCAATCATGATTTTGTCGAGTCCCCGGCCAAAAGCCACCACAATGGTCATGGCCAGGACCAGGGTGGGGATGGCCCACGTGACATCCACAATGCGCATCAACACCTCATCGACAATTCCGCCAAAATAGCCGGATATCGCACCGAGGGTGACGCCGATCAACGCCGCGATGCCCACCACAAACAACCCGATTTTAAAGGCGGTTCGCGTCCCCCAGACCACGCCGTAAAAGATATCGTACTGGCCGGACGCGGTGCCAAAAATATGGCTTTCACTGGGCGGTTTGGGAGTGGGCGAAAAGCCTTTATGGGGCATCAGATAGGGGTTGTGGTCGTATTTGGGGGGTGCGATTTGCGGTGCAAAAACAGCCACGGCTGCAAAGAACAAAATCAGAGAAAATCCGATAATGGCCGCCGGGTTCCTGAAAATTCGGTGCAGTGTAAATTTGAGTTCACGCAATCGAGGGTGTTGTGAGGTCATAGAATGAAACCGTTACATTAGTTTGATTGGTTTAATGGGTCCAATTTTAGAATACGATCCCTGAAGCTGACTCAAAAATAGCAGATCACTTTCAAACTCATAAAAAAAAGAAGTGACTAAAGTGAACTAAAATTGGAAGTGACTAAAGCCCGCCCTCGCGCTATAAAATACTATCATGTGATTACTTCAGTTAACGGTGCAGGGTTTCGATCCCCCCATTAAATCTGTAATCAAGGTCTGGGCCAGGGTTAAGGTGTCGCTGCGCTCCATCTTTTATAATAGAAATGACAGAATTCCTTAACTTTAGTCACTTTAGATCACTTTTAACTTTAGCGCACTTGCCTTAATGCATTTTTGAGATAGCTTCTAGTTTAACCGAATTCTTGGATCAATATACGCATACATAATATCCAGCGTCAGATTGGTGATGACAAATACGACCGCCATAAACAGGCAAATACACAACAGCACCGGTGTGTCGAGTTGAATCGCTGATTCGGCCAGCCACCAGCCGATGCCGTGGCGATTAAAGACCACTTCCACGGCAATACTGCCCTCCATTGATAGGGCGACCAGCTGACCGGCCACCGTAATCACCGGCAACATCGCATTGCGCCGGGCGTGCTTGATATAAACGGTTTTATTATCGGCGCCTTTGGCTCTGGCGGTAATCACGTAATCTTTGGACAACTCTTCTATCAGACCCGAGCGCATCACCCGCATGTTTAGCGCCACCACAACGATGACATAGGTTAGAACCGGAAGAACCAGGTGGGACAGCGCATCCAGGGTAACATCCCAGTACCCGTTGAGGATGCCGTCCACCGTGTATAGACTAGTGTAACGCGTAAACGTTTCCGGATTGTCCATGATTAACATGGTCAAATGGTCGCTGAGCACACCCGGAGAAAAAATTTGAAAGTAGCCGTAAAAGACCATCAGCATGACCAGCGCGAAGAAAAAGGTGGGCAGCGACCAGCCCACAATCGCCAGAATTCGCGTCGAATGGTCGATCCAGGTATTGCGATTGATACCGGATAACGTCCCCAGCCAGATGCCAAAGATAATAACAATGGGAGCTGCAAACAGATTCATCTCCAGCGTGACCGGGAAATAATTCCAGAAGGCTTCGCCCACCGGCCGGGAAGCCACAAGGGACCAGCCCAGGTTGCCTTTGGATAATTCTTTCATCCAGCGGAAATATTGGATGTAAAAAGGATCATCCAGACCGAACTGCTGGATGATTCGGGGAATGTCTTTGGCCTGCTGGGGAGAGGTGACGTAGGTGGCGGCTCTGCGTTCAGGGCTGAAGGTCATAAAGATGCCGAAAAGCAGCACCGATACCCCGAACAGCACCAATATCAACAGCAAAAACCTGCGCGTAATATAGGCGAACATAAGGCAATATGAGATATCTTTTTTATTTTTGTATAGACTATTTTTTGTATAGACGTTTCAGGATCTCATTATCATCGGTGAACATGGCATTGGAGACAAAGCCGTGCACATAATCCCGGTAGGCCCGCACCACAATCTGCTGGTAAAGCGGAATGCCGATGGCGTTCTCATACCAGATTTTCTGAAGCTGGGAATAAATTTCCTGGCGTTTCCGGGGGTCGACATTTTCGATACCGGCATCGCACAAGCCGTCAATTTTGTCGTTCTTCAGGCCCATGAATTTGCCGTAATATCCATTTGAATGCATAAACGGATAGACAAAATTGTGCGGGTCGGCATAGTCGGCGCCCCAGCCGCTCAAAAACATCGGGTATTGAAAATCGCGAATTTTAACGACATAGTCTTTCCATTCGACATTGCGCACATCGATTCTAAATTTGGGATTCAGGGACATGATATTTTCAGCCAGCATCACGGCGGCAGCTTCACGCATCTCATTGCCCGTGTTATGGGTGATGATCATCTTAAAGCCTTTTTCCCACACCTGGCCGTTCCAGGCCTGCTTCATATATTCGGCGGCTTTTTTCAAATCAAATTCATACACCGGCACTTCGATATGGTATGGCAGACCTTCTACATTCGGGCTGGTGGGCATGATGACCAGATCGTGAAAGACGTCTTTCTTGTAAGTGTTGCGGTCAAAAGCGTGCAGAAACGCTTTGCGCACATTGATATCGGTGAAAAAGTCCGGGGGGATGCCGTTGCCGTCCAGTTTGCCGCTGCCGATATTTGGATTGCCGCTTGGGTTGATTCTGCGACAGAACATTCCGGCGGTATAAGACAACTGGGGCACCTCATAAATGCTGAGTCCCTTCATGGCCTTGACTTCCGGCACATAGGGTGTGTCGACCACAACGCGATCGGCATCACCATTTTGAAGCATCAGCTTGCGGGTGCTCCATTCTTTGACATACTTGACAATACCGGTTTTAATCTTGGCTGCGGGGCCCCAGTACCCGTCAAAGCGTTCAAAGACAAACTGCTTGGCGGGTTCCCAGTGCTTCAACTGATACGGACCGGTTCCGTTTTCGATTTTTTGCAGCGGCTCGTGGCCAGGCGCCGGATTGTTATATTTTGCAGCCTTTTGAATGTTGCCATCCCAGCAGCCTTTAGAGACGGCCCATTCTTTATCGAAAATGGAAGACGCCGTATAACACATAATGCTCATTAAGGGCGGATAGGGTTTGGGCAGATGGAAAACAACGGTATCCCCTTTGGCTTCGACGGCCCCGTCGATGGTTTCAAAAACACCGGGTATGATTTTTCCGTCTTTATCCCGGGTTGAACCATTGCCCGTGAGGGCTTCGAGCAGCATCCACATGGGGCCGCCGTCCTGGTCCACAATCATATTGCGTTTAAATGAATAAGCCACGTCTTGCGGTGTCAATTCACCACCGGCATGAAATTTTACGCCTTTGCGAATCTTAAACGTATAGGTTTTTCCATCTGCCGAGATGCCGCCGTTTTCCACCGTCGGAACCTCGGCCGCCAGCAGCGGTACAAATTTTTCCGTTGAGCTGCCGTCAAAAAAGATCAGTGTCTCATACATATTCCAGATCCGCATGGATCCGGCAACATCATAGGATGTGGCCGGGTCAATGGTCTGGACCGTCCGGTAGTCAGCCAGCACAAAGATATCGGGATTTTTTACTTCGCGGACAACCGCTTTTTCGCTCAGCTCGTCGATTCTTCTGGTCAGTTCCTCTATTCTTTCGGCCAGCTCTTCAACTTGCTTGGCCAGTTTATCAACCGCTTCACTGGGTTCCGAAGGCTTTTCAACACAGGAAAAAAGGACAAAACCGGCCACCACGAGTGTTGCCATTAACACGGCTGTACCCCAAAATTTCTTTATATGACCCCTCATCATAATTCACCTCCCTCTAA
>CBDUUO010000043.1:0-13114 GCA_965370395.1 uncultured bacterium | reverse complement strand
GACGATCCAGAATTTTGCGAACTTCTTTTTTTCCTTTGATTGTTTTGGGAAAAAGAGGAAAGCGTCCTTTGCGAGTCATGTGCCAACTCAGTTTCAGCTCATCCCGCCATGTCCCCGATTGCCATTTTTGCAAGAGCTCGCCGCTTTTGAGAAAATACGTCGGGAGAAAGGTTGTCTCAAAAACACGCCCCCGGTGTTTAACATTGGCCAGAAACGTTTCATGCAAAGTGAGAATCTGAGGTTGAGGTGAAGGGATGCCTGCTTGAACCGCCATTTCTTTCAGGCAATCCATAAGCTCGGATATTTTGACTTCATTCGGGCAGCGGGTGGTACAGGTTTCACATGCCGAGCATACCCAGATAGTATGACTGCGCAATACCGTTTCCCTCTGCCCTAATATCACCAACCGGATCACTTCATCCGGGAACAGATCCATGGCAAAGGTGACCGGGCACCCGTTGGTGCATTTTCGGCATTGATAACATGCGCTCGCATAAAACGGTCCGGTCGCTTCGAGTTTTTCTAGAAAAAGATAATCCGGTTTTAAAGTTTTTTTAGACATACGCTTTGACCGACTTCCCCTGTGCTTATGAGAACTTGCCCTTGAATACCTTGTCAATGGTTTTATGAGAGGCTTTTTGAGGCAGAGTTAAAGGGATTTGAAATGAAAGTTTTATTAAAAGGGATGGGGTTGTTTCTGTCAAGGGAAAAGCGGGTCAGCCGCCTAAAATATAGGGGGGCTTCGTAAGGTTGCTTCCCATCAAAAAATAATTTCGCGCAAGCCCCCCCCCCGCTGGAGTTTCAGTCGCACACGATATAGTGGTTGTTAAAAAAACGTTGCGGTATTCAAACGTTTTTTTCTACAACCACTTATGCCGCACTTCCTTATTTCGGAACATTATTATGGAAAGCGGTATAAATGGTGTTGCACCGCATCTTTTTGTTTGGCTACCGATCTAAATCTGTGATAAAAACGGCTAAAGACAGGAGGTTGGTTATCATCAAATATTTATATTTCTGCCTTTTCATGATCTTGTTACCCTCAGCGCATGTCGCATCGGGTAATGAGCTTCCATCCTACTGCCGGGAAGATCCCGATTTGGCCCGGGAGTTGTCCCGGATGGGACCCGTTATGGGGCTGGGGTCCTCTGTTTCCCATGGCCTTATGGCCCGCTCGGCTTCTGAGATTGTGGCCGATCAGCTGTGCCTGGGCAATAATGGGCATGTTTTTCCCTGGTACTTTCCGGCCTCCTACCAAAAAGCGGCTAAATTTTATTATAAGCACAGGCGACCCGGTCTGGTATTAGCGCTGGATGCTACCTATCACGATATGAAAGTTCTGGAATATACCAGCGACAAAAAAAAAGTGCTTGATGCCCTGGTGTCCGGTCTGGCGCTGGATTGTGAGAGTGAACTTTATGACTGCTCCGAAAAGGGAAATGAATCCTATGCCAAAAAAGATGATTACAGACCGACGGTTCTTCTGGGGGATCTTTTTTTTGAAAATCTAATTGACTGCACTTGGGGCAAACCGCCCAAAGAATACCGCATAGAGAACAGTAAACCCAGGCCCAAAAAACTTTGTTATGAGGAATACCAGCAGCTCAGCCGCCACTTAAGAAATCTCGCCGCCCGCTATCCCAATGTTCATATATTTCCCGCAAATCGCCTTTTTACAGCACTTGTCAAATATCCCTATAGCATTTTTTATGATGAAGGTACCCGTCAAACATTTTTCTCCAGGAAAGAGCTTACCTGGGACGGCTGGCATCCGTATACCGATCCGGGCAGTTATGTCTTTGCCAACCTGGTAATTATGCGGATCAATCGATTGATTGAGGAAGGCAAAATCAAAGGCAGACCGATTCCGTTAAGAAAGCTTTCCGATAAATATTTCGGCCCTCCATCCGGCCTGATAATTTTGGTCCCTGCCGGGTTCCCGCCAGATACAAGACCTCAAATTGTGGGGCCCGCCGGGGGAAAAATTCCATTGCGTTTTTCGCTATCAAAACAATGGGCAGAACGCCATGGTGTCTTCAGCGTTGGGAAATCATATTTTCGAGACCTGGCATTGTCATGGGAGCGTCTGGGTCCAAGGCCGCTTGTCATTCGAGCCCGATCCTTTTCGGGGACGACCCTGGTTCTTTCAAAACAGGATCAGGACATTTTGGCCGCTCACCATCGAAATGGAACCTCTCTAAAAGGGGGCCTGCTTCTTTGGGGCGAAAATCTGAATGAAGAAATTATTTCCCGCGAAGATACGTTCTTTCTCAATCAAATTGAAAAGGACCCCAGTATTCTGAAAACCCTCTCCCCTCCGCCGGTGACAGGGAAGGCTTCTCCCTGGGAATACTAGTATCATGTCCCACAAGCTCCTTTAATAAATCTGTAATGCCAAAAATGTCATTGCGAGCGAAGCGAAGCAATCTGATCCGCCATGGCGGGCTCTAGTCATGAATTGGGGGCTCGGGATTTGTTTCCCAAACAGGTAATTTTTATCAAGACTGCAAGTCGTTTATTGTAAACCATAGAACCGCAGCCTGCGACGAGCTCGGCCGAGCCGGAACGAAGTGACGAAGCAATCCCATGATTTCAGAGACCTATATTGATAGAGATTGCTTCGCTACGCTCGCAATGACAGCTTGGCAGACTTTTTACGAGTTCATCAATATTGTCTTATTTCTTTTAAAAACTTCTGCTGTTTCCGCCTGCGGCGGATTCGATATTTGATATTCAAAATCTAATCTTTGTGAGTTTCGATTTAGGAAATAGTTCCGATAGATGAATACGGGAACTTAGTTCGCTTCACTCACAATTGGAATAATGGAACAATGGAATGATGGAATATTGGGACCATTCGTGTTCCATACACTGAAGTTATGCGTTTTTGAGCATTATTCCATCATTCCATATCGGCGGCATAAAACCAGTGTCGTTAAAAGCTGCATGATTTCAATATATTATAGAAATTCCGAGACGTTTTTAAATTATTCCTGCTGCCGCCATGATATCCGGCACCAATTCCTCTTTACCGATGGCCATGATGTGCACGCCGTCACACATCTTTTCTTCATGAATGCGTTTGATCATGCGACCGGCAATTTCGATGCCTTTGGTTATGGCCTGCCCCTTGGGTGCCGATGCCATTTCATCGATCAGATCCTGAGGGACGAATACCCCGGCGATGTTTTTATTCATGAAACGGGCCATGGGGGCGGATGTCAGCAGAATGATGCCGGCCAGAATCTTTATATCAAACTGCCGGGCGTAATCCATAAATTCTTTGAATTTGTCCAGATCATAAACCGCCTGGGTCTGAATAAATTCGGCCCCGGCCTCGATCTTTTTCTCAAATTTAATCAGCTGCGGTTCAAGCGGGTCGGCCTCGGGCGTGACAATGGCCCCGGCACAGAACGAAACCGCACCGTCCAGTTCGTTGCCGCCGAGATCTTTGCCGCTTTCCAAAACCCGGACGGTTTCCAGGAGCTGGCTGGAATCCAGGTCAAAAACGCTTTTGGCATCCTTGTGATCGCCCAGGATGATCGAGTCGCCGGTTAAACACAATACGTTTTGAATTCCCATATGCGATGCAAACAGAAGATCGGCCTGCAAAGCGAGCCGGTTGCGGTCCCGGCAGGTCATCTGCAAAATGACTTCTCCCCCCCGCTCTTTGACCTTAAGGCAACCGCCCAGAGAAGGATAACGCATCACCGAACTCTGATGGTCGGTGACATTCATGGCGTCGACCTGATCTTTTAGAAGATCGATATGGCGCATAAATTTTTCAAGGTTTGTCCCTTTGGGGGGCGCAACCTCGCTGGTGACCACAAATTTACCGGATTCAAGAGCCTGTTTGAATTTCGTTGGCATCTCAAACTTCCTTTCTATTTTAGATCAATCACGAAATCACGAAAGTCCGAAAACACGAAAATTAATTTTCTCCTTCTTAAACGATTAACCAATAACCAATAACTAAACTCAAGCTTCAGGAAGCTTGAATTTACCCGGCTTGGGCTCTCCCTGGTGATTGCGGGGTTTTTGATATCTTCGCATGGAATCCAATCGCTGCAGTTCCTGGAGGCGATTATAAATCAAGGTCCAGACGCAGTCTTTGGCCACGTCAATTTCGCATTTACCGTGGTTGGTTCCGCCGCAGGGCCCGTTGACCAAGCCTTTGTGACAGTTGGTCACCGGGCAGATGCCACCGGTTTCCCCGATGATGCAGGTGCCGCACTGGGTGCAGATCTCATCAAATAAGCCCACGGCGGTTTCTTTGCCGATAAACAGGGTATCCAGGGCCGGAACCACCATCTTTTTTAACTGCCGGGCAATGGTTTGAACGCCAAAGGCACAGGTCATGATCAGCAGGGCGTCGGCCTGGTCGATCTGCTCGCCGAAATCGCTTAGAAATTCGCGGGTTAAATTATCGCAGGCAACCGGAACCACTGTTTGACCGGTGACCATCTTACCTTTTGCGGACAGCTCTTCTTTCATGGCGCGCACTTCAGGCTCACCGCCGGTGCGTGTGAGCGTCACACAGGTCCCGCACCCAATGATGAAAATCCGGTTGAGTCCCTCCAGAAGGCGCTCAATTTCTTTATCCGGCTTTTTTTGTGTTATGGATCGAATCATATCCCATTCTCCTCTTTTTCCAGATCACATCGGAGGCAGCGTATGGCTTCGCGGTAGGCCTGCTCTTCGCTAAATCCTTTTTCAACTTCCCGGAAATCCTTTATCCGTTCTTCGGCATCCGCGAACTCGACGTCGACCCGGGGTTTGTCTTCCATACTTTCTTCTTCAAGCGCCAGTTTGGTGCCCGTATGCCTGGGGGACTTTTCATCCGGGATATACACGCGACTCTTGTCACCGCCCAGGTATTTGTCGATGGCGATGGCGGCACGTCTGCCGGAGGAAATGGCACGGATCACAAAAGTCGGGCCGGTGGTAAAATCTCCGCCGGCAAAAACGCCCGGCACATTGGTGGCCAGCGTGTTGGTGTCCACCACCAGCGCGCCCCAGAGTTCGCGCTCCAGTTGGCTGTCGGCGGAAAGAAAAGACATATCGGCGGCCTGGCCGATGGAGATAAGCACGTTGTCGGCATCCACAAAGCGGGTGTCGTCGAGATCGCAGGTGGGGTTGAAACCGCCCTCATCGTCAAACACGCTTATACAGCGCGTGAATTCAATTCCGGTGACGCGCCCCTTTTCGTGGGTGATTTTACTTGGCGACAGGTCGGGATTAATAACGATGCCCTCATCGATGGCCTCTTCCACATCCTTTTCCCAGGCCGGCATCTCATCACGGGGTTCCAGACAGAATATCTGCGCCTCTTGCGCACCGGCTCTAAGCGCGGTGCGGGCCACATCCACGGCCACATTGCCGCCGCCGATAATCACCGTTTTGCCGCTCAGGGGCACCTTTTTCCCCATACGGATCTGGGTTAAAAAATCAAGACCGTAGTAGATACCCTCAATGTTTTCTTCTTCGCCGGGAATGCCGATTTGTTTACTGGCCTGAGCCCCGGCGGCAATAAAGACGGCACTGAAGCCCTCATTGAGCAGGTCGTTAAAGGTGTGTTTGGCGTCAATCGGTGAATTGTAACGGATTTCAACCCCGCAGTTTTGAATATACTGGATCTCCTCTTCGATTACCTGACGGGGCAACCGAAACTCAGGTACGGCAATGCCGAGCATGCCGCCCGCCACGGGCTGGGCTTCGAAGACCGTTGTCTGGTAGCCCATTTTGGCCAGAAAATAGGCGCAGGTTAAACCCGCCGGCCCGGCGCCGACTACGGCAACTTCTTGCGATTGGGTAACCGCAAACGGTTCTCTTTGCGGGCCGATGTTTTCAAAATACCAATCCGAAGCCACGCGTTTGAGAGCCCGAATCGCAACCGGCTGGTCGAGTTCTCCCCGCCGGCATTTGAATTCACAGGGATGGATACAGATACGCCCGCAGACCGCCGGAAACGGATTGCGTTCCCGGATGATCTCAACGGACTTTGCGTAATCCCCCTCGGCGATGGCGGCCACATAGTTGGGTACATCAATACCGGCCGGGCAGGCATGCTGGCAGGCGGAGATGACCATCGAATCGCACACCGCCCCGGCACAGCGATGTTCCTTGATGTGGTCCTCATATTCTTTGAGGAAATATTTAATGGTGGAAAGGGCCGGTTTGGAGCAGGCCTGGCCCAGGCCGCACAGGGACGCCTCGGTTATGGTCTCCCCCAGCTCGCGGATGGTGTCAATATCCTCCATGCGGCCTTCGCCGCGGGTGATGCGCGTAAGGATTTCCAGCAGCTGGGTCGTTCCCAGGCGGCAGGGTGCGCATTTGCCGCAGGATTCTGACTGGGTAAAACTCAAAAAGAATCGCGCGATTTCAACCATGCAGTTGTTTTCATCCATGACCACCATACCGCCCGATCCCATGATGGCCCCGATGCGCTGGACCGTGTCGTAATCTATGGACAGATTCAAAAACTGGGGGGGCACACAGCCGCCGGCGGGCCCGCCCATCTGGACCGCTTTAAACGCCCGGCCCTTGGGTATGCCGCCGCCGATGTCATAGATGACCTCTTTGACAGTGGATCCGATGGGCATTTCTACCAGTCCGGTGTTGTTGACCTTGCCGGCCAGAGAGAAGATTTTGGTGCCCTTGCTGTCTTCGGTACCCACTTCACCGTACCAGTCCGATCCATTTTTGATGATCAGGGGGACATTGGCCCAGGTTTCCACATTGTTGATATTGGTGGGTTTGGCGTCGATTCCGGCCTGAGCAGGAAAGGGCGGTCTGGCTCGGGGCATGCCGCGCTTGCCTTCTATGGAGGCCATCAGGGCGGTTTCTTCACCGCACACAAATGCACCGGCACCCAGTCGCAGGGAGAGATCGAAGTTGAAGCCGGTGCCCAGAATGTTTTCGCCCAGAAGCCCGAGCTCATTGGCCTGTTCGATGGCGATGGTTAAATGATCGATCGCAATCGGATACTCTTCGCGGACATAAATGTAGCCGTACTCGCTGCCCATGGCGTAGGCGCCGAGCAGCATGCCTTCCACCACGGCATGGGGGTCGCCTTCTAAAATAGCGCGATCCATAAATGCGCCGGGGTCGCCTTCGTCCGCGTTGCAGACGGTATACTTGGGACGACCCTCGGCCTGGCGGGCGAATTTCCATTTAAGACCGGTGGGGAATCCGGCGCCGCCGCGACCTCTCAATTTTGCCGCCTGAACCTCATCGATCACCTGGTCGGGTGACAGCTTCGACAATGCTTTGACCAGCGCCTGATAGCCGCCGGCGGCAATGTAATGTTCGATGCGGGTGGGATCGATACGGCCGCAGTTGGCCAGCACGCGGCGCTCCTGCTTGGCATAAAAGGGGATCTGGTTGCGGTAAAATATCGGCTGCAAGGTCTTGGGCTGGTGATAGGCCAGGCGGTCGATGAGCTGGCTGCGTTTCAGGGTCTGAGCGACGATCTCGGCCGCATCATCCGGTTCCACTTCCTGGTATTGAACCCCCATGGGCTCAATGGCAATCACCGGTGCCTTGGCGCAAAAACCATGGCAGCCGGTAGCACGGATTTCCACCTGGCTGGAGAGCTTCTGGTTCTTGACCTCGTCTTTTAAAGATTCGAACACGCCGGCGCCACCGTATGCCCGACAGCCGGTCATACACACATGCACTTCGATGGTCCCTTCTTTTTTGCGGGACAATATCTTGTTGCGGAGCCACTCCAGCTTTCCAATGGATGAAAGCTTCTCCATATTGCACTTTCTCCCTTATTCGTCTTCGCCACCCGCCTTCGCTCTTTAGAGCTTCGGCGCGGTATGCTTCAATGCAATTTCGCTCAGATGTCCCGTCTACCTCAGATCCGCCTGCGGCAGACGGAGAGCTTCATTTTTTTTGATACTCCCCCAGGACGCTGGTTACCTTGGTCGGGGAAAGTCTACCGAAATAATCCCGGTTGATCATCATGGTGGGTGCCAGAAAACAGGCCCCCAGACAGGCAACCGTTTCCAGTGTAAATTGATAGTCCGGGCTGGTTTCACCTTCTTTGAGTCCCAGCTCTTTTTGCATCAATCGGAGAACACTGCGGCTGCCCTTGACGTGGCAGGCAGTGCCGCGGCAGACTCGCAGAACGTATTTCCCTTTGGGCTTCAGGGTAAATCCCGCATAAAACGTGATAACCCCCTGAACTTCAGACGGGAACATATTCAGGGCCTCGGCGATCGGTTCGATCGATTCGGGCGGAATATAACCGGTATGCTCCTGTACTTCCTGCAGCAGGGGAATGAGACCCCATTTGGCACCTTTATGCTTCTCAATGATTTCGTGGATCTTGTCCCAATCAACCTCCGGTGGTTTCATATTCGTTGTCCCAGTGTTCTTTTAGTTGATGATTTGTATTTAATCGATTAGTTTGTTGAGTTGCCAATCCCAATCAGGTTTCAGGTGTCGGGTGTCAGGTTTCAGAGGTCAGACGACAGAAGACAGATGGTAAAAACTATTTGACCGAGCACCCACCCTATCTGACTTCTGTTTTCTGTCCCCCGTCTTTTGTTTGCTGACACCTGACACCTGACACCTGGTTCCTGAGTAATACCTGAAACCTTAGTTTGTGAAACCTGACACCTGTCATAACCCCTTATGCCTTTTTTAATCTGACTGCACAGGTCTTCCAGCCGGCTGAGTTCGGGTCGGCCAGGTCGCTCAAGTCGATGAGGTTCATGGCATCATTGGCGTTGACCGCCAGCGGAACAAAAAGCTGGCCGGGTCCGATGCGGTTACTGCGGCCGAGTTTTCGTTTGACCACACCCCAGCGGGATTCTATCTGTACGGTATCGCCGTCTTTTAATTTGAGTCGCTCTGCATCCTCTGCACAGATGGCCACCTCAGCGCTTAAATCAAAATCGCGAATGCGCCCGGAAGCATTCGTACGGGTACCGCTTCCCAAATGGTAGCGCAAAGATCCCAATATCGCCTTGAACGGATAGTCGGCATCGCTTTTTTCATCGGCGGTTGAAACCACCGGTGAAAAGGATATCATTTCTTCGGCGCCGTCAGCGTGAAAGGCGGCCTTCGGGCTGGATGCTTTGAGCCAGCTCTGCCCTTCACCATTCATTTGGGCATAGGGCGGAACCAGACGGCAGATCTCTTCGCGGATTTTTTCCACCGTACCGTAGGGTTCAGGAGCCCCCAGACGGGTAGCCAGCAGATCCAAAATCTCCCAGTCGGGCTTTGCCGTACCGGGCGGCGGCACCACCGGCGAAAAACTCTGGATTCGGCCTTCCATATTTGTAAAGGAGCCGCTCTTTTCACTGGCCGCAGCCCCGGGTAGGGCCACATCAGCCAGTTTGACGATCTCATTATTGAGAATATCCTGCACCACGACAAACTCCAGCTTTTCAAGCGCGGCCTTAACCCGTTCAGATTGAGGTAAAGACCGCAGCGGGTTTTCGCCCATGATATACAGCGCTTTGAGCCGACCGTTTTCGGCCGCTTGAATGACACGGCTTATATTGAGGCCGGGATCCGGCGAAATTTTTACCTTCCAGTTCTTTTCCCAGGTTTTTCTGGCCGCATCTTCATCCAAGGGCATCCGACCGGGAAGCAGGTTCGGTACCGTGCCCATGTCCATGGCTCCGGCCTGGTTGTTTTCTCTGGCAAGGACATAAATGCCGCCACCTTTAGTTCCCAGGCTTCCGGTCATCAATGACAGATTGAGAATTGCGCCCATGGTATGAATGCCGTATCGTTGCTGCAAAATACCATGGCCGATGACAAAGGCGATGCGCTTTCCTTTTAAAAGTTCGGCCGTTGCATTCAAGCGTTTCATCTCCAGGCCGGTGACGCGGCTGACCTTATCCACATCGAGCGCAGACAGGCCGTAAGTGAAGATGCTGAATCCCTCTGCATACCGATCGATGAATTCAGAGTCGTAGGCATTTTTTTCATGCAGCAAAGCGGCCAGGGCGTTGAGCAGTTCCAAATCGGTCCGGGGGTTAATGCGCAGCCACAGCGCTGCGAAACTGACCAGCTCTGTTTTGCGCGGGTCGACCACGATCAGCGGCGTGCCTTGTTTAGCCGCGCGTTTAAGATAGTAGCTGACCACCGGAAGGGAGTGGTTGGGATCGGCACCCAGGACCAGAATAACGTCTGCTTTTTCGAGGTCGCTGAGCGGATTTAAGCGATATCCACCGCCGGTTTTTTGATCGAAAAATGTCGACAGGAACTGCCCGGAGATGTATCCGCCGTTATCGATATTGTTTGTTCCGATAAACACCCGGGCGATTTTTTGAAATAGATAATTTTCTTCATTGCTGCACTTTGATGAACCCATAAAGGCGATGCTCTGGGGGCCGTTTTCATCTTTAATTTGATTCAACCGCTCGACCACCTCATCCAGGGCCTCTTCCCAGGGAACCGGCGCCATCTGGATGCTTTCATCTTCGCCCTTTTTGGGCATCAAAGGCGCGATTAACCGGCCGGCTGAATTCAAAAAATCATGGGCGAAATGGCCGCGCACACACAGGGTAGCTTTATTGACGGTATCCGCTAAATGCGCAGGGTTGACGTCGATAATTTTGCCGGCCGATTGACCCATTGCCAGGCTGCAACCGACGCCGCAAAAGCCGCAGATCGAAAATGATTCTTTCTCCGGGGTGCCGACGTACTGGGTGTTTTTAGCGGAGAGCGCACCGGTGGGACACATGGAAACGCAGGTGCCGCAGAAAGTGCAGTTTGATTGCTCAAGTCCCTGTTCATGAACGGTCGCCGGGCGGGAAGGAAAGCCTCTCTGGTTGTAATCGATGGCACCAACCCCAACGAGTTCATGATCTGCCCGAATGCATTTTCCGCACAGGATGCATTTGCTCAGATCCCGGATAATAAACGGATTAGCCTGCTCCAGGGGTTTGTAATTGGGCATCGAATAAAGATCCGTTTCGCCAACGCCCATTTGAGCGGCGACCCAGCGCAGCTGACAGCGGTTGCCCTTGCTGCAGACGATACAGGACTCCGGATGTTCGGCGATCATCAGGCGCACAATGTTGCGGCGATAACCGAGAATGCGCGCGGTTTTGGTTCGAATGGTCATTTCCGGGGCAACCGGCGTGACACAGGAGGCCATCAGCCGTCCGGTTTTCCCATCTTCCACCAGGCACAGCCGGCAGGCGCCAAAGGGTTTCAGGTCCGGATGATAGCACAGGTGAGGGATTTTAATGTTATTTCGCGCAGCAGCTTCCAATATCGAAGTCCCGGGTGGACAGCTGATCTTTTTGTCATCAATGGTTAAAACGATGTTTTCCAAGCGGCTGACTCCTTTCAATCCCAATTGGAATAATGGAATCCTGGAATGATGGAATGCTGGGGTCAACGGATTTCAATCTGATTTTAAAAGGCATTTTCCGAATTTCTACCCATTATTCCAATATTCCAACATTCCAATATTCCGGTTTATTGAGCCAATTAATAAACGAATTAGACCGGAAGCGCTTGAGGTCTTATAAATGCAACGATAGCCTATTTGAGCTTGGCTGCATCCAAATAATATTTCAGCTTTTCTTCACCACCGATGGTGATGATGTGAACCCCCTGACAGAGATCCTTCAGGGCGGTGACGATATCCGCAAATATTTCAGTGCTGGCTATTTGTTTGTCAGGGGCCTGGGCCAATTTTTGGATTATCCGCTGCGGCACCAGCCCGGATTTCAGATGCCGGTTGAGAAAACGTCCCATGCCGGCGGTCCGCAGGATCATGACCTCGGCGATTACCGGCACATGAAAGGTATCGACCCGTTTGATAAATTTTGCGAATTGGTCGACATCAAAAATCGGAGTTGTCAGAAAATACCCGGTGCCGAGTCGGGTCATCTCCTCCATTTCCTTCATTTCCAGATCAGGGACATTTTTGCCCCAGGCAGATTCCACGCCGGAGCCCACCAGAAAATCGGCTTTGGACTTCAGGGAATCGCCTTCGACGGTCTGTCCCTCTTTAATATGCTGCAGTACAGATTGCAGTTTGCCGGCATCGACATGGAAAAACATCATTTCCTGCAAGCTGTCGCCGGTGATGCGGTAATCTTCTGTAAAAACCAGCAGATTTTCAATTCCGGCCTCGTGGGCGTCAACAAGATCTTTTTGCAACTGCAGACGATTTTTATCCCGGGTTGTGGTCTGGTAAATGGGCTCGAATTGATTTTGATCTAAAAGCCGGCAGGTTTTTATCGTATCTCCGACGACCCCTTCAAATTCCACTTCAGACAGTGAAACGCCATCAACGCGCCCCCGCACTTTGGCTAGACTCTGGACCAGATCTTCCGGTTCCTGATCGATGGGCGCCTGGATTTCTGAGGTCACGACAAATTGTTTTTTTTTCAAGGCTTCCTTTAGTTTCATGGTGCCTCCTGGAGGGCTATTATTTTAATTCGTCAATCATCAATTAGTGAAGGCCCAGAAGTCGGGCCACCTCTTCTTTTAGCTGGGGTAACGGAAACGGTTTGGAAAAACAGGCATCCGCTCCGTATTGTTTCATTTTTTTAAACTTATCTTCGTCCAGATAGGCGGACAGTACGATTATTTTGGTGTCTTCCGTGCCGGGGTTGTCCTTAATTTTTTTACACACTTCATAGCCTTTAATATCCGGCATCATAATATCCAGTATCAGCAGATGGGGTGCAAAATGATTGATCTGCAGTCCGGCTTCAAATCCATCGGAAGCTGAAATAACCTCATAATCAAATTTGTCCTCTTCCAGCGCCTGCACGATGGTTTCAACAATGATGGGGTCATCGTCGACCACCAGGATCTTCTTTTTAAAGCCGTCCATTTCCGGCGCCGGAATCGGAATGCCTTGTTTTTTCATAAAATATTCCAGATCCGAGCGGTTGATGCGGCGGTGTCCGCCGACGGTTTTGTACGCCTTAATATGACCGGACTCGATCCAATTGATAATGGTTTTGGCCGACACACTGCAGATTTGGCTGGCCTTGAAAACGGTCAATACGTCTTCCATTGGAACGCTCCTTTCCGTTTTAGTGGTTGTCAAAAAAACGTGCGTTATTGAAACGTTTTTTTCTACAACCACTTATGCCCCTATTCCGTAATTCGGTACATTATG
>CBDUUO010000042.1:0-13251 GCA_965370395.1 uncultured bacterium | reverse complement strand
GCTGTACCCCAAAATTTCTTTATATGACCCCTCATCATAATTCACCTCCCTCTAACCTCGTTGGCGTGTTGATCCTTGAGTTATTTAATTGATTTTTTCTTTTATGTTGGATAACCGCCGAAATGTCAAACATAATGAAACGCTCTGTGCTTCTCACTTTATGTTGGGTCCACGGCGCACAACCATTATTCATTTGACAGGTTTTTGTCTTTTTCCTATTCTGACCTGTGCGGCAATCCTGCGGTTTATAGTGGTTATCAAAAAAACGTTCCGGTATTTAAACGTTTTTTTCTACAACTGTACAATCGTTTATACCCCTATTCCGTAATTCGAAACATTATAATGGAAAGCGGTACAAAAACTTTCCAATAGAAGCAAAACGAGAGGGTAGAAATGGCAGCCCCGTTTCCCTTTGAATCCATGCTGGTTTTCGGCTGGCTGGCAAGCATGCTGCTTATCGGTGTGCTTCTGAGAGCCAGGGTTCCCTTTTTTCAGAGATTTCTCTTTCCGAGTTGCCTCATCGGCGGAATAATCGGTCTGATCCTTGTTAATTTCCGGGTTATCAAAATTGCCGTTTCTGATCTGGAAATATTTGCCTATCATTTCTTCAATATCTCCTTTATTTCGGTAGGACTGACCCGCGGCAACGACCAAAAAAACACTTCGCCCCGCAGCAAAGCGTTTATAAAAGGGCCGGCCTGGATGGCGCTGGTCCAGGGTTCGTGTTTTGGCCTCCAAGCGGCCGTGGGCGGTCTGCTGGTGATACTTTTCGGGGTCCTGGGACTGGAGCTTTTTCCGACGTTTGGTTTTCTGGGGCCCCTGGGATTCGAGGAGGGACCCGGCCAGGCCCTTTCGGTCGGCAAAGTCTGGGAAAGTTTCGGCTTTGAGCAGGCCGCCACTATCGGGTTGACCTTTGCTGCCATTGGTTACCTGTTTGCGTTTTTTGTCGGTGTGCCGATTGTAAACCGGGGAATCCGAAAAGGGCTTGCTGTCCACGGGGCAAAGGATTTGCCCCGGGATCTTTTAACCGGAATCATTTCCAGAGATAAACAAGCCGAATCAGCCGGCAAACTTCCCCTTCACACCGGAAACGTGGATTCTATGGCGTTTCAGGCAGCTTTAGTCGGACTGGTTTACCTTTTAACATACGGGTTTGTGAAATATATGGGATTGCTGCTGCCACCGGATGCCGCTAAGATTATGTGGGGATTTTTCTTTGTGTTCGGGCTTCTTTTTGCAATCTTCGTCAGATTTGTGATCCAAAAATTTGGCGTCGAACATTTGATTGACCCCGGTATTCAGCGCAGAATAACCGGCTGGTCCATCGATTTCCTGATAGTGGCTACGGTAATGGCCATTCAATTTTTGGTTGTATGGAAATATGCGCTTCCGATCTTTCTGATTTCAATCCTCAACGGGGTATTAACCACGGTCGTTGTTATTTATCTTGGAAAGCGCCTGTGGGACTATAACCTCGAAAGAACGGCCGCTGTCTATGGGGCGGTAACCGGAACCGTCTCATGCGGGCTTTTACTTTTAAGGATCGCAGACCCGGATTTTAAGTCGCCGGTGGCCATCGAAATCGCGGTGATGAATGTCCTCTCCATCGTCCCTATCGGCGGTTGTTTACTGCTCGTAAATGCCCCGGTCTGGTGGAACTGGAGGGTTGGAACCACCTCGATCGTCTTTATGGGTGTAATGGCTGTGGGGCTGGCGCTAATCCGCGCGCTTAAATTTTGGGGCCCGCCTAAGTTTTAGAATTAGCCACGGACCCACACGGACAGACACAGACAAGTTCTTTTCTCCCAACAAGCTGTCGGGGGAAAACTGTATACCCTGATGACAATATTTGGCCGAAAGGTTAGTGTGTGTTTGTGTGTGTCTGTGGCGAATTAAAAAATACAATGGAGGAAGGTGCATGGGACAGATATTGCTGCCGGAAAAAGGCATACCCAGAGAAGATGTATTGAACACCTTGAAGTCATTTAAATCCGATGATGTCAAATGGCATGACGGCCAACTGTTTGGTTTGATTTATGAAACCGGGATAGATGTAGAAGATCTGGTAAAAGAAGCCAGTGCCCTTTTCCTGATCGAAAACGGGCTGAATCCAGCGGCCTTTCCGAGTCTGGTCAAAATGGAAACCGAAGTGGTTTCCATGGTAACTGCTTTGAGCGCCGGCGACGACGAAGCCGTCGGAAATTTAACCAGCGGGGGGACCGAAAGCATTTTCATGGCTTTGAAAGCGGCGCGGGATTGGGCCGGCGGCGTTTATGCAACACCCTGTCTGGCCGGCGGTCGCCCCGGCGGTAATATCGCCGCGGCCTGGGCGGTGTTTCATTACCTGGGCGAAGAAGGTTTTTTAGCGCTGGCCAAAAAGGCCGGAGAAGCCACCGCAATTCTGGTAGAAGGAATCAACTCAATTCCACAACTATATGTTCTGGGCAGTCCCGATGCCACCGTTTTTGCGTTCGCCAGCAACCAAATAAATATTTACGAGCTTGCGGTCAAAATGGCAGCTCGCGGCTGGCATATTGAAGCGCAACAATTGCCCCCCAGCCTCCATATGACCATCTCGCCGGTCCATTTGGCGGTTGCCGACAAATTCCTCGATGATTTGCGCGGTGTTATCCCGGAAGTTCCCAGGGCGGACACCCGCGACCTCTCGGAACAGGCCGCCATGTATGCCATGCTGAACACCATGCCGGATAGAAGCATGGCCAGGGAGTTTGCGGTGGAATACATCAATAATCTGTACCGGGTAGCATAAAAAAGAAAATCACACGGGGGCCTTACCTGAATTGAAGCCATTCGCATGCAGGCAATCAACCATCTGATTGTCTTGTATCCAGAAAATCCTTTGTGTCCTGAGGCATGGAGGTAAATTGCAGTCGTGCGCGGTGGTCTGTAGCGGAACCATCCGGTTTATCGTGCGGCAAAACTTTCGCATACAATTCTGAAAGCCCGCGGGTTTCAGGGGTTGCCAGCACGATTCTCAGGTTGGTATAGGCCGCTATCTTTTTGTCTAAAAACACTTCGGCCGAATTTTCTGCAAGGTGGGTAATGCGGCCGGCAATCGCTGTATCGGATACGGTTTTGCCTTCCAATAGAAAGCATTCAATTGGCAGGGGCGGATTCAAACGGGTCAACGGAACCGCTTTTTTTTCCGGCAAAAAGACCTGATACGGTTCTCCGATGCCAGCGACATCGTAAAGGACCACCGACTCATCGAGGCCCTTAAATTTGACTTCCTTTGTTCCCCGGATGGTCAGGTCTGTTTCTATGTGGTCATGCGTGGTGGGACTGATGAGGATCTGTCCGCCGACCGTAAACGATTCGATGCGATATGCAGCGTTGATCGGCGTGCCGACGGCACCATAAGAGGCTCGCCGTTCCGAGCCGATGTTGCCCACCACTACCTCACCGGTGTTGATACCGATCCCCATTGCCAGCTCCGGCAGTTTGAGCCGGCGCTGCTCGGCATTAACCGCCGCCAGCGCATTTTGCATCTCAACGGCGCAGGCCACCGCCCGTTCGGGATCGTCATCGGCGTATAGGGGGGCGCCGAAAAATGATAGAATGCCGTCTCCCAGAAATTCATTCACCGTTCCCTGATAGCGTGCAATAATCTCAACCATATGTTCAAAATAACGGTTGATGATTTCAATCACCTGGTGCGGGGAAAGGCTGGATGTCAATGCGGTAAATCCGCGCAGATCCGACACCAAAAAGGTGACCTCGCGGTTCTCACCGCTCATTTTTAACCCGGCCGGAGAATCCAACAATTCTTCAACCACCTCACTGCTGAGATAACGGCCAAAGGTGTCACGAATAAAATCCCGCTGGCGAAGACTTTCCATCTTTTCTTTCTCTTCCATAATGTAGCGGTAAACAACGATGGCAATCATGGCAAAACCGATAATCAGCAGCGGCCGGACAATATCCAAAATGACCTGGCCATAAAAGAAACTTACCATGACAACGACAATGTAGGCGCCTGCCAGAAAAACAGTGCCGAAGGAAAAGACCAGGGAAGAAAAACGGAAAGAAAGCAAAAAAAGCACGGCCAGCAGCACGGCTTCGATGAGCAGCATTTGCCAGCCGGACAGCTCTCTGAGGAAAGATTCGGCCAGGATACTGTGAATCACATTGGCGTGCACCCCGCTCAAAGGATAATTGGCATCCGTCGGCACGGGGCCGACATCCGTTGAGCCGGTGGACACATCTGAGATAATGACGATTTTGCCTTTTAGCTCTTCTGACCAGATTTCCAGCTCGTCGCGATCATCGGAAGCGCGTAAAATATCGGCAAAATTATAATGATGCATGCGCTCCCAGGGACCGATGTAATTGACAATCATCTCACCATGGCGATCGATGGGAATCGTGATATCACGCGGCTCAGAACCCGGCCGTTTTGCATCTTTCAAGATAATCGATCGGCCGGGTTTGAGAATAATTTTTTCAGGCGGCACCTGAAAATAGTCACAGACGACGCGCAGCGGTAAAAGCGGATAAAAAGCATCTTCATAACGGACCAGCAGCGGAACGCGGCGCAAAGCGCCATCGGGGTCAAATCTTATACTCAGTGATCCCAGACCGCGGGATGCATTGGCCAGCTCGGCATAGGTGGTCAGGGGATTTTCACCCACATAAAGTTTACCACCGGCTGCATCGACCCGAACATCCCAATGGGTCTGAAGCACATAGCTCCTGCCTTTTGAAGCAACCTTTTTGCGGGTTCCCGGCTCACCGGGTTTACGCAATTTCAGGGCCAGACCGAAATAGGCATTGCCGGCCTCTTTGACGGCTTGAATGAGTTCAAGGTCGTCTTGCGCATTTATTTTGGCAGCAAAAATGAAATCGTAAACCTGGGCAGCAACCTGCATGGATTTCAGATTGCGGACCAGCTGGGCAAAATGGAGCCGATTCAGGTAAAGATCCTTTAGCCGCTCAATACTGGTATTGTTAAAATCCAAATGAACAACTGTGGGGTCATAGGCCGGACGCAAATTTTCGCTACGGGATCGGAAGATAAAAAGTTGATCGATGGTCTGGGAATTCCAGATCTCAAAGACATTCGGCAAGAGCCAAAAACACAGGTGGGCCGCAAAAAATGCGGATAGGATTAATACGATCGGAAGGCGTATGTTTCGTATTTTACTTGTGGTCAATCGTAAAGGTCCTGCTATAAAACGTGTCGGCTGAAATCTCGACGGCAAATTTGGCAATGTCGTGAGGAACAGCCGTTTCGGCCTTTTCAGTACCACGCAGATTTCCAATAATGTTCACCGGCCGCTCGGCATAGGTTTTAAATTTCAGGTGTTGCTTTCTTAATTTACGAATTTCAAAAAGTGTTTTTTTAGCCAGTTCCGGTTTTTTAGCGACATCAGCACTTTCATAGTCGTTAATGAGAGCCTCTAACCCGAGCAGGCGCTCAGTGGTAGCCAGCAAATAAAAGCGTTCCTCTCCGGTGTGTTCATCCAGTTCAAACCACTGATCACCTTTGGGGATGTAATGGTTGCCCGCTACGGTGTACTGAGCGTTCTTTAATTTAAAACGTTGCGGAAATAGAACGCTGAGCTCACCCTGGGAGCTGCGGTAAATAAGATAAACAAAGCAATTTTCGTTGACCTTTAAAAAAAATTTGATTTGATCGCCGGTTTTAAGAACCGTGTCTTTCGTAACGGCTTCAAACTTGGATCCATTTGCTTTTTTCAGGGCCCCGAAAGCCCACTGAAATTGAACATTGGCCTCTTGTTGGGCTGCTGTTTCCTGGGCATCTATGCGCGCATGGGATTCGAACAGTAAAAACAAACAGAAAAGAAACGCCACCGCTATACCGACCACCCGAAGCGTCTTCATTTGGCTTCCTCCATTTAATTGATTGAATACCAGATATTCTAAGAAAAAGATGTTTTCCTGTCAAAAGAAAAATAGGGAAATGGTGAAAATACAACTGTAGCGTTTCGGCAGGTGTCTATCACCGGCCGTCTAACAGCCTTTGATGAACTTAGATTTCAAGCGGGTGTTCGATAACCCGCAAATGCTTCCAGCGACCTTGAAAATAGCGCCAAAAGGATACGACAAACAGGAAGAAAACAAAACTGATGGTACAGCTCCAGGCATAATATAGCCCGGCGCCAAACACTTCCACTCCGATATAAACCGGCAGAATCATGATGGCCAATGAAAGCACACCGATACTGCACATGATAAAGCGGGTATCACCGGCACCTTTGAGCACACCGATGAAGACCATGTACAGTGCATCAAAAAATATATAAGCCGCCACGAACCGCAAAAGTATGATTCCGATTTCAATGATGGGGGCAAAATTTTCAGGCGCCAGATGTCGGGGTCGGAAAAGCTCAAGCATGGGTTGAGGAAGAAACAAAAAAAGAATAAACAAAAGAAAAATATAGCCTAAAACAATATGAATCGTTGCTTTAGTGGTGGCAACAGCATCATTGACCCGGTTGCGGCCCAGGGCCTGTCCGATCAACGTACTGGTTCCCAGTGAAAACCCCATCATCGGCATAAAGGCCAATGAATTTATTGAAAACACCATATTGGTAGCCGCCAGCTGAAGTTTGCCGATACGTCCCACCATAAAGATAAAGAAGGTAAATGCGAAAATATCCAGACTAAACTGAATTGCACTGGGTATGCCATATCGCATGAGACGGCCGAAAAGATCGGCTTCAACGGCACGATGGGTCAATACTTTAAAGACGCGGTCATTTTTCTTCGTAAAAACCAGAACTGCAAAAATAAGCGTGACCAGCGACCAGGACATAACGGTGGCAATTCCGGCTCCCCGTATCCCCCATTCCGGAAAAATCCAGATGCCATTGATCAAAGCATAGTCTAAAGGGATATTGATAAGCGTTCCGATCATATTGATGATCATCACCAGCCGGGTCTGCCCCCGACCGCTAAAAAAGCAAGACAGAGCGGTTCCAACAATCAGGATTCCTGAACCCAGACACAGGACCTTAAAATAAACGACCTCTAAAACCTGCACCTCAACAGTATGTCCGCCAAATTGAAAGAGCGGTTCAGCTAAAAAACTCAGACCGACCAGTGCCGCTCCGGAAAGAACGGAGAAATAAATCCCCTGCCACAGGACCGCACCGACCCGCTGCAGCCTGCCGGAGCCACTATATTGGGCCACAAAGACATTTAAATATTGGGCGGTGCCCAGAAAAAATGAAATAAATAAAAATGCGGCGATGCCGGCCGGCAGCGCAGCGGCAATGGCATCCAGCGAGTAATTGGCAAGGAAAACCCGGTCGGTAAACTCCATGATCATCGTAGAAGACATACTGATCACCAGCGGTAAACTGACCTTTAAGACCTGCCGGTAGGGCTTAATTTCTTTATGTGCAGCAGACCGGGGATTCATTTTTCCTCGTTAAAAAAAACGTCAGGGTGGCCAAAAAAGATGATAAGCCATACCGTTAACGTTGCGTCAAAGTTAGGGACGTTCCTAAGTTTATAAGTTTTGTTCATCAACCAACCAATAGTGCTTTAATTTGGCCAGACGTTCACCTCGCTTAACCGAAAGACCCACCGCAGGCTGCGAAATGCTCAGCTTGTTCGCCAAATAGCTTTGGCTTATACTCAATTCAGCAGTCGCCCAAAAACACAATAAACTGCGGGCTTCAACCGTACGCCGGTGCTTTCCGGCTGCCCACACATCTTCGGGCTTCATCTTCAACAAACAGGCAACCCGATGGGTTAATTTTTCAAGATCCATTCCTTGGGCGCGAAGCAAATACTTGCGTTTCATTTTTTCCTCAGCTGCGGCCAGCACCTGCTCGACAAAATCACCACCGCCTAAGATACGTTCATCACCTTTTTGATATGATTTCATTTTACGAAAAGACTTAACAGCAGACCATCCTCCATAGCTGCGAATCAGGCCGCCGCCAACCAGCTCCGGTCTTTTGCCCTGGGCAACCCCTTTTTCAACAAATTGCCGATAGCCACGGCGGGCAGCTGATGGTTTTGAATCGAAAAGCTTCAAGACATATCCCACATCCTGCCAGCTATTTTTTTGTTTGCCTAAGATCACTCCATGACCCGAAAACAGATATTTCTCTAAGGCTTTAAGGTCCTTTACCAGTCTGGCGCGCAACGGATTTAGATGGATATAACGCACCAGTTCCAGCAAATAGACATCTTCCTGGCAAAGTATCGATTTGTATCGATTTTGAAACAGGTGGCCATGACGACGGTGTCTGCGATTGAAGCTCATCGCATAGCCGGTTAAAAGCCGTTGCATAACCGTAGAGATTGGAACCGATCCGGTTCGCAGCAAAAGGTGAAAATGGTTGGGAACCAGTGCCCAGGCAAAACAGGCGGTATGCGCATCTGTCAAAATTTCGCTCAGACGAGATAAGAAATTGTGCCGATCTGCGTCATCTTCAAAGATCTTTTTACGATTAATTCCGCGGGCAATAATGTGATTTAGCGCACCGGGCGCATCGATTCTGGATTGGCGTGGCATAATTCCATGCTTAGCATATGACTCAAACTTAATCAACTTATAAACTTAGGAACGTCCCTTCTCTTTTGTACAAACTCATTTATTTATAATACCTTGATGTGATATATCCGAATATACTCAAAAAATTTCCAGCAGCATTAAATCCTGACTATTTCATATGGTGCTGCTTATTCATTTTATATTGAGGAAAACCAATATGAAACCCGTAGAACATGTCAAATCATACTGTCGGTTCTGGAAGCCCTCTGTCGCCAGAAGAATTACCCTCTATTTTTTTATTTTCGGTCTGATCATTTTTATAACAACAACTTTTGTTTACATGCATGGGGCAAAGAAACATTTTATCGGATCGGTAATCAAATTAATAAAAAACCAGGTCGCAATCATGGAAAACAGCGAAAAAGCCGATTTTATCTGGAAAGGAATCGGCCGTCCAAGCCCCGACCTGTATCAACTTTTCCAGATGTTGGACACGATTTCTGTGACTTTTTACTCGGTTGCCGATATCGCCATATATACCAAAAAGACCGACGAAGCCAGATGGTATCAATTATTTTTTGGAGATGATAATGTGCTGCATCTCAATCCAGCCCCGGGTACATATATACCGAAGCTGGAGCGAAATCTTAGCAGACACTTTAGTCGATCCAGCCTGACAGCGCGCTCCTATGACGAACGTGCATTTTTTGTTAATATCACCCGAGAAAACGACCTCAATTCTTACTTTCTCAAAATCGGAATTGATAGCGAAGGTTTCGCCGCGGTCATTAAAAAAGAGGCCTTGTGGCTTATTCTCATGTTTTGCATTGCCATGATTTTATCCCGCTTTCTGGGATATTACTTTGCCCGCAAGATTTCCCGGCCGATTGAAACCCTCTCGGAAATATCGGCGAAGGTTGCCAAAGGCGATCTGAGCAATTTCGCACCGGTTACTTCGGAGGATGAAATCGGCGAACTGTCGAGTAATTTCAATAAAATGGTGGAAGGCCTGCGGGAGTGGGAAAGTGTTAAAAAGATTGAATTTGAGCTTGAAAAAGGCCGTGAAATTCAACGCGAATTTTTGCCCAGTCAAATTCCGACCCTGCCCAACTGGGAAATCGCCAGCTGTTTTTATCCGGCCGGCCAGGTATCGGGCGATTTCTATGATGTATTCATGCTGCCGGACGGTAATGTGGGTCTGGTGATTGCCGATGTGTGTGACAAGGGCGTGGGCTCGGCTTTATATATGGCACTGTTCCGCAGTCTCATAAGGGTCTTCGCCGAGCAGGCCATCTACTGCACCGGACCGGGCCTGACCCAAATTTCGCCGGGCCCCGGCAACATCGAAACGATTTCGTCATCCGAAAATGACCAGATGGCTCGCCTGGGGGCGGTTTCATCTACCAATAACTACATTGCGCATATCCATGGTCGGGAATGCATGTTCGCCACTTTGTTTTTCGGGGTGCTGAACCCGTCAACCGGCATCCTGGCATATGTCAATGGCGGTCATGAGCCGCTTTATGTCATCAACGCCGGCACGATTAAAAACCGGTTGAAACCCACCGGGCCGGCGGTCGGCCTGATGCCCGACATCACCTTCCTATCCCAGGAGATTCAGCTTGAACCGGGTGATCTTCTGGTCGGCTACACCGATGGTGTCACCGAAGCGCGCTCGCCGGAAGATGAATTTTATACCCGGGATCGTCTGCAATCATTGCTGACCCAGCCATTTAAATCGGCCTCTGAAACACTGGAGCACATCAAAACCAATTTGTTCGCTTTTATTGATACCGCTCCTCTCAGCGATGATGTCACCATGCTGGCGGTGCAGCGTGCATCGGCTTAATGACATTTTATAATCATTTTTGCAAAATTTGTCGATCCGGGTATTTTCACAATTCAAGCTTTGACCCTCTTTTATAAGGCACTAAAATAACGAAGAATAATTAATTTATACTTTCCGCTTGACATATAAAAAATAGAATGTGACTATTTTTCAGGCGTGGGTCCATTCTTAAATTCGATTTAAGGTGGGTTTTTTTATATTGGAACCTTATTAATGGAGGATGAATCAAAGATGGCAAAAAAAGAGCAAAAGAAACCTTCAAAAAAACCCCGGGCAAAGAAGGCCGCTCCAGCTAAAAAAGCTAAGACTCCAGCTAAAAAAGCAGCAGCGCCGAAGAAGAAAGCAACGCCGAAGTCAACCAAAGCAACAAAATCTTTATCTGTTGCTGAATTTGCCGACATGACCTATCTAACCGAGAATGGTGTAATGAAATGGTTGCAGCAGGGGCTGCTTATCGGTCAGCAGGACGCCAAGGGCGATTGGCAGATTGAGGCATCGAATCTGGAGGTTCCCAATGTAAAGCGGCTGGTGCGGTAAGGATAAGGCTTCAGGTGTCTGGTTTCAGGTGTCAGCCCAGCCGCTGGCCTGAAAAGTTTACCCGCCTCAGTGTGGGCGGCCAGTTTGATCGAATAGAAAACTTAACGGCATGAACTTTCCATTTTCTGACAGGATCAACAGGATGGACAGGATAAAGCTATACAAAACCTAAAAAATCCTGATAATCCTGTAAATCCTGTCTAAATGAATGAAGTTTCATATAAGGAATAAATAGCGTATTAGGTACAGGGTATTAGGTACTGGATTTAATGCATCAAATATAGGTCTGGAAATAAAATAAAGACTAAAGCAACAAGCGAAAAGATAGGGGAGATGGATCAGAACTTAAATCAATGGCCGTCTCCCCTTTTGTTTTGTTCAACTTCGATTGGTGTTATTAAACCGGTTGGGTGTCTTGAAAGGTCTTCATCAACGGAATGATCCAACCGGAGTCCCTGGGCTGGTTTTCAGTGCTGTTTAAAAAAATTTGTTTGTCAGGAATTTCATCTCCTGGTACTCGATCGATTAATTGGAGACCTTCTACGATACCCATTTCAAAATGGGGTTGAATCCCCCAAACCGGTCGATCTTTGAGCTTAAAAGCAAGAATGTCACACTCAGATGAACGCGCGATGACTGTTGCGTTTTTTTCCGGCACCTTGCAAACCTCATCAAAATGAAAAACAAACCCGTTGATCGTGCGACCCGCTTCACCCAGCAATGAATCACTTGCCAGTATGTGAATATCCGGCCAACCAATTTCCGGTTTTTCCCTTCTGCGGACCGCATCCATCCCAACCAATGATCGGGCAAGCATCTGGTGGCCGAAGCAGCTGCCCAAAATCACTTTGCCTTCGTTCACCGCGCGCTTGATTAACTCTGCTTCGGCTTTCATCCACTCGGTATCATCCAGAACACTGGCGCTGGATCCGGTAATCAAAATGTGAGAATAGGAATCCAGCCCATCCGGCCATTGTTCGTCTGAAACGCGAAAGAGATCAAAGGGAAACAATATTAAAGGCTCCCAATAAGGCAGGGGTTGATAGACATCGCCATCGATGGAGTTGTCTAAAAATAAAATACGGTTCATCGTTTCGATCTCCGATTCAGGGCCCTTTATAAATGGATAAAAAACCGTGGGGGGGTTGCAATATCTTTACAAGCGCATTATTTTTCTGAATAGCCGGTTTTAAACGATTTATCAATACCGCAAATTTCAAATCCTGATTATCAATTTTTTTTACGATTTATACCGCTTTCCATAATAATGTTCCAAATTGCGGAATTGCGGTATAAACGGTTGCACGATTGTACGGTTGTAGAAAAAACGTTTGAATACCGCAACGTTTTTTTGACAACCACTATAGCAGTAATCCGTTTGAGCCGAGGCGGGCAGAACTTGACACCGATGAAAAAACAGTGATAGTCAGAAACAGAAAAAGCTTTTAGGAGGCGAATCATGGCCATTGTAGTGAAAAATGAAACCATCCAAATTGAACGCTACGAATTGGGTCCTTTTGGAACCAATTCATATATCATAACCTGTTTAAAAACCGGCGACAGCATTGTCGTTGATGCACCCGGTGACGCCAATAAAATTTTGGATCAACTGCAGCAGACGAATCCCAAATATATTTTAATGACCCACAACCACATGGATCACACCGGTGCCCTGGCGGAATTAAAATCAGCCCTGAATGTCCCGGTTGCAGCCCACCCCGCAGATGCCGACAGACTTCCGATACCAGCGGATATGCTGCTGGCGGATGGAGAAGAGATATCGTTTGGCAATATCCGCCTTGCGGTAATGCACACACCGGGGCATACCCCGGGAAGCCTCTGCTTTTACACAGAGGGTTATCTGATATCCGGTGATACGCTGTTTCCGGACGGACCGGGTAAAACCGGATCTCCGGCCGACTTCAAACAAATTGTGGAATCTTTGCAAAGTAAAATTTTTGTTCTGCCCGAAGACACCCAGGCATTTCCGGGACACGGCGATCACGCTGTTTTGGGGAAAGAAAAACAGGCATTTGAGGCATTTTCGGCCCGGTCGCATGACCCGAATCTTTGCGGGGATGTGCTGTGGTCCAAGCCTTAGCGCGAATATCTGTCTATAGCCACGGACCCACACGGACAGACACAGACAAGTTCTTTGGTTTTGGTGGGTTTAAGTCGGACTGTGCTATTGCTATAATGATGAGACTATCTACCTTAGGTGTTAAAGCACAGCAGTTAGTGTGCGTCTGTGTGGGTCTGTGGCTGATAAAAAAAACGATATTCATTGCAATTTACCAGACGATCTCTTCGCGGTGAAAGGCTTCGGCCAGATCAAAATCTTCGCCTTCGGCTAAATCGCTGCAGCGCTGTC
>CBDUUO010000041.1:0-13276 GCA_965370395.1 uncultured bacterium | reverse complement strand
ATCCGCTGGAAAAAGCGGATGATGTCACCCTGGTGGTTACCAAAATCACGTAAAAACAGGAGGAACGAATGGACAAACCGATTGAAAACTTTTGGCAGATCAGACTGGCGGATGTGAAAACGGCACTGGAAACCAACAACTTTGAAGTCTTTTTAGCGGAAAAAAAGGAGGATGCTCATAAAATCGTCCTGGAGGATCTTATTCCACAATTAAAGCCCAAAACCGTATCCTGGGGCGGTTCCATGACCTTTACTGACACCGGACTTTACAAAGAATTGAAAGACAAATCGAATTTAGAAATCTGGGACACTTTTGACAACAAGATTTCCGATGACGAAAAAAAACAACGGCGCCGGCAGGCGCTGCATTCCGATCTGTTTATCACCGGAACCAATGCCGTCACCGAAGCCGGACAGCTGGTGAACCTGGATATGATCGGCAACCGGATTGCCGCTTTAACCTTCGGTCCTAAATGGGTAATTATTGTGGTCGGGCGCAACAAAATCGTTCCCGATCTGGAAGAGGCCATGTTTCGAATTAAAAATTATGTGGCCCCTGCCAATTCCATGAGGTTGGATAAAAAAACGCCCTGTGTGAAGACGTCATATTGCGAAGAATGCAAAAGTCCTGACCGTATCTGCAATACCTGGACCATCACCGAAAAATCCTTTCCCAAAGGCAGGGTGAAGATCGTAATCATCAATGAAGATATCGGCTTATAGGAGGAGGCCAACATGAAGATTTTGGTGGGCCTTGATGGATCCAATGCATCAAAAGCAGCTTTGAACATGGATGATAATTATGCTTGACACCCAATCACTGATTTCTTAAATATATTTAAAGCATTCGGTAGGGGTGGCTGCATTCAGCCTGAGAATATACCCTTAGAACCTGATATGGGTAATTCCAGCGAAGGGAACGTGCGGAACCGATCCACATCACATTTTCAATCAAGCCGCTTCTTGCTGGAAACGGCTTTTTTTGTTAACCGGTAAGGTATTAAATCGGGTTTGATAAATTGCAACCCGGGAGAAATCAATTATGCCACATCTAAATGAAAAAGCAGCACAAAATTTGTCCGCCATAAGAGCACAAAAGCCCCTGATTCATAATATTACCAATTATGTGGTCATGAATTATACGGCTAACGCTCTGCTGGCAATGGGGGCTTCACCGGTAATGGCCCACGCCCAGAATGAAGTTGAAGATATGGTTGCCTTTGCCGGTGCGCTGGTGCTGAACATCGGCACGCTGACCGATGACTGGATTCTTTCCATGATAAAGGCCGGCAAGAAAGCATCCGAGCAGCAAACACCGATTATTCTCGATCCGGTCGGCTCCGGGGCCACGCCGCTGCGCACCGACGCTGCCAAAAAAATAATCGATCAAACCCGGGTCAGCGTCATCCGCGGCAACGCTTCGGAAATACTTTCCCTGCGACACGCCGAATCCAAAACCAAAGGCGTGGACTCCATTCACTCGGTGGAAGAAGCCGCCAAAACTGCAACCGTTCTGTCTCAGGAGCTCGACACCACCCTGGCAATTACCGGGCCGGTGGATCTGATCACCAACGGTGACCGGGTGATCCGGGTTAAGAATGGACACCCCCTGATGGGCTATGTCACCGGAACCGGCTGCACGGCTACCGTGACCATTGGCGCCTTTTTAGCCGTCGATGATGATCCGGTCAGTGCAACAGCAACGGCCCTGGCCTATTTTGGCCTGGCCGGTGAAGTTGCCGGACAAAATGCCAGCGCTCCGGGAAGCTTCATGATCCAGATGATCGATGCCCTTTATACGATTACCCCCGAAGCTCTTGAAGCGGGCGGCATAATAGAGGCGGATAATTAATGTCACTGGCCGCCGGCGTCTGGTTCCTGGTCACTGGCGGCTGGCTTCTGGTCCCTGGTTGTAACCTCCGGTGTCGGGTGTCAGGCAATTCGGGTTTCAGGTGTCAGGTGTCAGTCGCCTGGTTCCAGGTTCAACGTTCAAAGGTTCAGAGGTTACATAACAACAGAAACTGAAACGTTGAACCTCTGAACACTGAAACCCTTGAACCCTGAACCTTTGAACCCCTGAGCCGGAGGCCGGAGGCAAGGCTGATGAAAACTGGAAATATCGACTATTCACTATATCTCGTGACGGACAAGGGCTTGGCCCGCGGTCGAGCCACCCTTGAAATTGTCACCGCCGCCGTTCACGGAGGCGCCACCGTTGTGCAATTACGGGAAAAGGATTGTTCCACCCGGGATTTTATTGAACAGGCCCTGAGCATTAAAGAATTCCTCTCGGCCCGCGACGTGCCCCTGATCATCAACGACCGGGTGGATGTCGCCCAGGCCGTAAAAGCCGATGGCGTGCACCTTGGACAAACGGATATGCCCCTTGAAATGGCCAAAAAGATTTTGGGTGATGCGATGATCATCGGCTTATCGGCCGAATCATTGCAAGACGCCATCGAAGCTGAAAAAGGCGGGGCCGACTACCTGGGCGTCAGTCCCATTTATGCCACGCCCACTAAAACCGATACGGCACCTCCCCTGGGGCTGGAAGGGCTGCGGGAAATTCGCAAAGCGGTCAGGCTCCCGCTGGTCGGCATCGGCGGTTTGAACCGGGACAACGCCGCCGAAGTCATCTGCAACGGCGCAGACGGTGTGGCCGTGGTTTCGGCGATAGTGGCCGCCGATGATCCGGAAGCTGCAGCCAAAGATTTAAAACACGTGATTGTGAAAGCCAGACAAACATGAGCTTAAAAGAAATCGGTGAGTTTGGTTTCATCAAAAAGATCAGCCGCGGCTGCTTGATTCGGCCGGATAACATCATTAAAGCCATCGGTGATGATGCCGCCGCATTTATGACCGCACCCGACCAGCTGACATTGATTACAACGGATCTGCTGGTTGAGCGCATCCATTTCCTGCGAGAGACCATTTCCGGGTTTGACCTGGGCTATAAATCCCTGGCCGTCAACCTGAGCGACATCGCCGCCATGGGCGGCACCGCAAAGGAAGCTTTTGTCAGCATTGCCATCCCCGACGATTGCCACCTGGATTATCTCGAAGCAATATACAGCGGCATCAAAGATCTGGCCGCCGCATTCGATGTCAACGTTCTGGGCGGGGACACCACCCGTTCAAAAGTGGACCTGATCATCAATATCGTGGTGCAGGGCATCGTATCAAAAGAGGAGCTCCTATGCCGCGATGCCGCCCGGACCGGAGATGTGATTTTTTCCAGCGGTTTTCTGGGAGACAGTAAAGCCGGATTGCACCTGATATTAAATGGAATTGACGCCGACACCGAAGCGCTTGCAGCATTGCTCAAGGCCCATCGGGTACCGGAACCCCATCTGCGGGAAGGCCGTTTTCTCGCCCGACAGCCGGGCGTCCATGCCGCCATCGATACCAGTGACGGTTTGAGTTCGGATCTGGAGCATATTGTTGAAGAAAGCCGGGTGGGGGCTCGCTTGTTTGCCGATAAAATCCCCATTTCGCAAAATCTGAAAGACTTTTGCACGCGATTTGATTTTGACCCGATAGATTACGCGCTGGCCGGTGGCGAGGATTACACCCTGCTGTGTACGATATCAGCGGACAACGCAGATGAAATCGCGAATGCCTTTGAAAAGGAATTTAATCACTCCCTTTTTGCCATCGGAGAAATCACCGCAAAGAAACAGATCGAGCTGGTTTATCCGGACGGTGAAACCAAACCTCTGACCCCGACGGGCTGGGATCACTTCAAGGCCAAAGAAAATGAATGAAGCTTCTCAAAATCAGAAAACCCTCAGACAGTACTGTAAAGTCCTGACGATTGCCGGCTCCGACAGCGGCGGCGGCGCCGGCATTCAGGCCGATTTGAAAACCTTTTCGGCCATCGGCTGTTACGGCATGTCGGTCATAACGGCCCTGACCGCCCAGAATACCCGGGGCGTAAATGGCATCCATGCCGTTCCCCCGGCCTTTGCGGTGCAGCAAATTGAAGCGGTGTTCACCGATATAGGCGCCGACGCCGTTAAAATCGGGATGCTCTACTCGGCCGATCTGATTGAGGCGGTGGCCGAAGCGCTCAAAAAACAGGGCGCCCGCAAAATCGTGCTGGACCCGGTCATGGTGGCCCAGAGCGGCGATAAACTGGTGCAGGACGATGCCATCGAGGCCATCAAAGCACATTTGATGCCGCTGGCCGATGTGGTCACGCCCAATATACCGGAAGCTTCGGTCTTATGCGGCAGGCAGTTAAAACAATGGAGCGATATCGAGAGCGCTGCCGAAACCCTGGCCCAACACGGCAGCCGCAGCATTTTGATTAAAGGCGGACACGGAGATCAGAACAAAAGCACCGATCTTCTCTTCCTGGCCCGTGAAAACCGCTTTGTCCGTTTAGAAGCCGACCGCATCAAGACCCATAACAACCATGGAACCGGCTGTACGTTGTCATCGGCGATTGCAAGCTATATGGCCAAAGGCCACGATATCGAGCCGGCCGTTCAAAAAGCCAAAGCGTATATGAACCAGGCCATCGCCGCCGGCGCACAATATCAGATCGGACACGGACACGGTCCGGTTCATCATTTCTTTCAATGGTGGGAGTAGAATTAAGCAAACTGAAAAATGCTTTAACATATCAGACAACCGAAAAATGAGGCGGTAGAAATTCTTATAACCTTCACTTTCCAATAGCTGGCACGACAAGTTCGTGACGAAATTCTTCGTTAACATATCTTTGTGAAAATCCCATTGTCTGCGATATATCCGCCAATGTAGCTGCAATTGGCTTCCAAGAAGATCGTTCTAAAAATTGCACTGTAAGTCTTTGTCGAAGGTGAAAAAGAGTCTGTCTTTGAGTATATGTAAATAAGCGACTGTTGAAAAAATTGCTTTCCTCTGAATAATTGTACGGAACATACGGAATTTGCTTAAAGAGATTATAACCATATTCAATCGCCTCGCGTGAATTCATAGTATAATGTGACCAGGAATCCATATGTCCGGTGATCTTCCATTTTTTGCGGAAGTCTGGCTTCGCCAGATCGCAGAAGGGGAAAATAGAGAGCGGATACAATTGATAATTAGATGAAGACGAACCAATTGATAAACTATTTATAAAGTTGGCGGTGTTTTCAATTGTTGCAGCAGTTTCGCCTGGAAATCCAACCACAAATGTCATCAACACCGTTATTCCGTTGTGGTCTAGAAGTTCTATTCCTTGCTTGGTCTCCGCTAATGTCTGATTTTTATTCATCCGTTTTAGCTGTGCTGCATCTCCAGATTCAACTCCAACAAGCGAGCCAATAAGCCCTGAGCGCTTTACAAGGTCAATGTTTACTGGATTAATTGTGGATGCGCGCATGAAGCCTACCCAAGAAATTTTAGCCTCAATAAAGGCTTCACATACATCTTCTACTCGCTTCTCATTGATAAAAACGTTATCGTCAGTCACATGAATTATCTTTGATTTTCCTCCCGCCTGTTTCCGGAGTGTTTGCAATTCAAGCAGCAAACTCTCTTTTGAACGCAGGAAGATTTTGGGAAATAATCTGTAGAAATCACAAAATCGACAACGATAGGGACAGCCAATAGAAGTTCTGATTGGTATCCACATTGGCAACTTGTCTACAAGATCCCATCGCGTGAAATCCTTGTTATAATCGATCTCTTCATCCTGTCTTGGCGTAAATGTAAAGCCCCTTTTATTATCTGCAATAGCAAGGTTCGGGATGTGTTCAAATTGTGCCTTTTGGCCTCGTTCCAATTCCTTTAAAACCATAAGCAAAGCTTGCGTACCATTTGGTGCACCGACAAAAATATCCACATCCATTTCCGAGTCGCCGTTATTAAAAAGCATCCAGGAAGCATTATGAGATACATCAACATTAGTATTTTGCATTTCTAGTAGATTATAAAAACTTTTATAGACGAAAACTCCCCCTACAATTATAAAGGCCTCTGGAAGAAACTGTCGTATCTGCCTTACAATGTTTTTAAGAAACTCATTATCGATTATCATTGTTGAGGATATGCAAATTGCAAAAGGATCAGCTGAGCTTATCCTGCTTAAAAATTCATTATCACACTTTGTCCCAAGAATTGTATGGTAACCATTAGCGCGCAGCAGTCCGGTTAAATAATATCCTGCAGCTGGAATTGTTTCAGCGCGCGAATTCTCTTGCTTTGCTACCATCTGAGGTTGGTATTCATTTTTGGCTAATTCGTAAAGCACCGCAAGGGTTAATTCACGATCATCCTTCTTGAGTCTCAAATTAAAATCCATATGGTATTGTTTTTCGTCAAACATTGGAGCTATTATTGCGATGGTTCTTGTCATAATTTTCACCTGGTGTACACGTGATTGATTCTGTTTCATACAAAAAAACGAATATATATCCCCGACAGGACCGCCCAGCTCAGGATGACAAGTGTTATAATTGCACAACCGCCGGCCAGCAGTCTGTGGAGAACGTTCTCTTTTTTTCGCTCCTGATACCCCAGCAGAAACCCCAGACCGATTCCTGCTGCGATGCCGCCGCCGTGCCCCCAGTTATTGATCACCGGAACAAGCAGGCCGAAGATGAAAAGGATAATCACCCAGATGCCGATTTGCTTGTAAATCGTCCTGCCATACAGGCCTCCCCGGCTTTTGCCGTAGTACAGCAAGGCGCCTGCCAGGCTGAGTACCGCCGCGGAGGCGCCGATGGTCCAGGGAACCGAGGCCAGATAGGAAATAAAAAAACCGATAACCCCTCCCAGGGTGTAGATGATGAACATCCGATATACACCGTATTCCCGGGCAGCCAGCAAACCCAGCTGCCGGAAAGCCGCCATGTTAAAAAAGATATGTAGGATGCTGCCATGCAGATAATTGGCGGAAACCAGAGTCCAGTATCGCTGAAAGGCATCAATAGGAACTCTCCCGGTGGCACCCAGTAACTCGAGGATCTGCCCGGATGGTGCTAAAAAGGTCAACGGATTCAACGCCAATCCGAAGCCTTTTGGATTTAACAACAGGGAAATCACGTAAATGCCGATATTGACGCCGATGATCGATTTCACCAGCAGATAGGGGTCATTGAATCCGCGCGTCAAGATGTTATTTTTCCACCAGGCGGCAGGGTTCCCCGTCCCGCAATACGGGCATTTCTTCTCTGATATACTGATCAGCTTTTTGCAGTTGGGGCACAGAAGGGATTGTCTTTTATGATTTGGCATATACAATACGGATCACATCGTAAAGTTTGGCTTTCCAGCCAGACAGTTGTTTTTCCAGTGTATCACAGTATTCGTATCAGATTAAATCCGGTCTAATTTACAATAAGACGTCAACCCATTTGGTCAAGTTCAGCTGTCGTATTACCCTATTGATGTCTTGAAACGACAACTCATTAATAGAATACATCTTAAAATTTCGAAAACATAACAAAATGGAACATGGCAACTATTTTAAAACTTTACCCCTGTTTTTCATTTTGTTTACGATCAATTAGGGTATTACATTGTGATACAGCTTTCCAATTGACACATGCCCCGGTTTTTCCTATGATGAACCCCGATCCAAAAGATTGTCTGTGAAGTCCCGTCCAAATTTCTGCAACCATTATAGGAAACAGGAAAGCTTTTCAGCCATCGGTTATTTCTTTACTATCTCAGCGAGTTAACAAGTTAATGCTGTGCGATGATTTGAGGATTACATGAATCAGGAAGTTAAAACGAAAACAGCTTCAAAGCAAACCCTTCTGAGCCTGATCATACTGGGAATCCTTGCGGTTATCTCCGGCGGTGTTTTCTTTGCTCAATTTAACTATAATCCCGCGGTTCAACAGATGGCTCCAGTTTTAGCGACCGGCGATAAAAGCCTGACAGCCCCACCGGCTTCCGCCGAAAAATCATTGATATCTTTACCACCCGGCCAGTCGCCATTGACGCCTTTGGAAACTTTTGATGCCGCAACCCTTTCAGATAAAATCAACGGAAAAGCCGAATTGTATCTGTCGGCCGGCTTTGTCCGACTCCACAGCCAGCGCTTTAAAGACCAAACCGCCGGGGATGTGTGGATGGAAGTTTTCGTTTACGACATGCAGACGCCGCAAAATGCATTTTCTGTTTTCAGTACTCAGCGCAGAGATGATGGCCAAACACTGGACGTCGAACAATATGCCTATCAAACCCCAAACGCCATATTTTTCGTTCACGGCCCCTTTTACGTTGAGATTCTTGCATCAGATATTTCCGAAGCCATCATTCAACCGATGATCGCGTTTGCCGAAGGGTTCATCGCCAATCATCCCATCCAGACCCAAACCATCGGCGAAAAGGAGCTGTTTCCCAAAGAGGGCCTAATTCAAACCAGCATTTCACTGGTGTCCGCAGATGCTTTTGGTTATGACCGGTTCGATCAGATATTTACGGCTACCTATAAGTTGCAGGGCACCGAACTCATGGCATATTACTCCCGCCGAAAGACACCCCGGGAAGCGCAAGAACTGGCATCAAACTACCGGGATTTTCTGGCTGCATTCGGTGGCAAAACGGTTGAATCCGATCTGGCAATCAAAACGGCTAAGATGATTCATATCTTGGATACCTATGAGGTTGTATTTTCCCATGGCTCCTATCTGGCCGGCGTGCGGGAAGCTGCTGATAAGCAGCCGGCACAGGAATTGGCCAGGCAATTGTTTAAGCGCATCAAAGAGGCCACCCGTGAATAGCGGCCTAAAAAATAGCCTGCTAAACGTAGGGTCGGCCACCGTGCCGACCGGCGGGCACGGACTTCGGCGAGCTACTTTCGGCCTGCCTTCGACATGAGCTCAGGCCGAATGTAGCTCAAGTCGAAGGCAGCCGAGCCGTGGCCCGCCCTACGGTCATCATCCCGAGTAGATGAAACGGATCTACTGTGCGAGGGCGGAAAAAGGGATGACTCAATTCAGGAGACAAAAACATGAGCAACCATCTGAGCCGGCGCCAATTTATGGCGCGCTCCGCCAAAGCCGGCGCATCCATTCTGGCAGCCTGCTCGATCAGTTACTGGTTTTATGACAGCGCCGGGCCCGGCCGCACAGAGGAAGACGCGACGGTGGTTCAGATACCCGATTTTTCGATGCCCCAGCTGGGCCAACGCATGAGCATTGTTCGCGGCAGCAGCCGATCTGAAACCCTGGAACTGGCCCTAAAATCCATCGGCGGCATGCCGGCCTTTATCAAAAAAGGAGACCGGGTTCTGCTGAAGGTAAATGCTGCATTCGCATCACCGTCCATGCTTTCCGCGACGACCCATCCGGATATCGTTACCGCGATAACCCGTTTGTGCTTTAGCGCCGGTGCCGCATCGGTCACGGTAACCGACAATCCGATCAACGATCCGGCCAGCTGCTTTCGATTAACCGGAATTGAGCAGGCAGCCCGTTCTACCGGGGCAACCGTTCTCTTCCCGCAAAAAGAATTATTTAAACCCTTCAGCCTGGCGGAAGCGCAACTCATTCGCAATTGGCCGGTTCTGTATGAACCCTTAAGGCGGGTTAACAAAGTCATCGGAACCGCCCCGGTCAAAGATCATCACCGCAGCGGCGCTTCCATGATTATGAAAAACTGGTATGGGCTGCTGGGCGGGCGCCGCAATATTTTTCACCAGGATATTCACACGATTATCAAAGAACTGGCAATGATGATTAAGCCGACCCTGGCGGTTTTAGACGGCACCACCACCATGATGCGCAACGGTCCGACGGGGGGCTCACTTTCAGACCTGAAAGAAACCCACACGATGATCGTCAGTACCGACCAGGTGGCCGCCGATGCCTTCGGCGCCACCCTTCTCGATAAAACCGTCGATGAGCTGGCCTTTATTAAAAAAGCAGAAGCGATGCGCCTGGGCACCGCTGACTTTCAAGCGCTGAATCCGGTGCGGGAGTCGATATAATCAAGTTCAAAGGTTCCGCCAGAAGCGGTTCAGGTGTCAGGTGTCAGGTTACAGAAGACAGAGATCAGACGACAGAAGACAGATGGTAAGATCTCGAATGGGAAGCACCCTTTCTGACCTCTGTTTTCTGCTCCCTGTCATTTTTTGCTGACACCTGACACCTGAACACTGACACCTAATTTTAATTGAATCCTGAACCTGGAACGTGCCGATACGTGACTGACAGACAACAATGAATATCATAACGACTAGACGAATCTGCCAGCTATTTTTTTTCATCCTTTTTCTCTGGTTTTGCCTGGCAACCACCCTGGGAGAGCACTGGTGGCAACTGCGCGGATGGCCGGTCAACTGGATCATTCAGCTGGATCCGCTGGTGGGTCTGAGCACCCTGCTCGCCACCCGGACCCTCTATGCCGGCCTTCTGTGGGGCCTTGCCACGGTGGTCATGACGATTGTCCTGGGCCGATTTTTCTGCGGCTGGCTGTGTCCGTTCGGGTCCCTTCACCAATTTGTCGGTTATCTCGCCAAGCGCAAACGCTCAACTCGGGCCAAACTGGAGCTCAATCGATACCGTTCCGCACAGTCGCTTAAATATTGGATCCTGGTCTTTCTGCTCACCATGGCCATCGCTGAACTGGCCATTGATGTGATCCGTTTGCCGCGCGCCATGCCGGTCGGGTTTGCGGCGCTGATGGCTCTGGGTTTAGCAGCCGTTATCGTCCTGGCGATCCGACAGGTAGAACTTAATGTTAAAAAAACCATCGCCGGTGTTTTGGCAGTCACCGGCGGCTGGATTTTGATCAGCTTTTTATTCTATGGGGACTGGCGACCGGTGGCATCGCTTCAAATCGGGCTGCTGGACCCGATCCCGCTGGTGTACCGCTCGATCAATTTACTTATCCTGCCCCTTATCGATCAAACAACCCTGACAGCTTCAAGCAGCCCGCGGCTTTATGCGGGCACCTGGCTGATCGCATCCATCTTTCTGGTGTCTGTCCTGTTGAACTTGATCCGGCCGCGCTTCTACTGCCGCTTTGTCTGTCCCCTGGGGGCCCTTTTCGGGGTGCTGGGCCGTTTTGCTCTATGGCGCATCGGTAAATCCAGAGAAGAATGCACCGACTGTCACCTGTGCGAGAAAAATTGTGAAGGCGCCTGCCAGCCCACCAGCCGGATTCAAATTGCGGAATGCGTTCTATGCTTAAACTGTATGGACGACTGCCATCACGGCCTGATGGGCTACCATACCGCACCGTCTGCCGGCGGTGAAATCCTTTCACCGGATTTGTCCCGGCGGGAATTTTTGACAGCGGCCGTCTCCGGAGCCGCAGCCATACCGCTGTTGAGAATCGGCGGCAACCCGGGCCCCAACTGGAATGCCCGCCTGGTGCGTCCACCGGGCAGCCTGCCGGAACAACAGTTTCTATCGCGCTGTATAAAATGCGGCCAATGCATGCGCATCTGCCCGACCAATGTGATCCATCCGGCCGGGCTGACGGCCGGCCTGGAAGGCCTGTGGACACCGGTGCTCAATTTTAGAATCGGCACCAGCGGGTGTCAGCACAATTGTATCGCCTGCGGCCATCTTTGTCCGACAGCTTCAATTCGACCCATCAGCATCGAGGAACGCCAGGGACTCGGCCATTATGCTGAACAGGGCCCTGTAAAAATCGGGACCGCCTTTATCGACCGCGGCCGCTGCCTGCCCTGGGCCATGGACCGGCCGTGTATCGTCTGTCAGGAAAATTGCCCGGTCAGCCCGAAGGCAATCTTTACCCGCGAGCTGTTCAACACCGTGCACATCCAGCATCCGCTGGTTGTCAAATATGCCGATGCAACCCGCATCGAGTTTCAAAGCGATGCCCTGGCTGCAAATCAGTATGCCACCGGAGATTATTTTTGTGTGCTTCCGGGGACCCCGGACCGGCGAGGCCGGCAAATCATCGCCAATACGACCCGCAGCTTGACGGTTGACGGTAAATTTCCGTTTGAACAGCCGCTGCAAGCCCAAAATTCGGTATCGATTCAAATACGGCTCCAGCAGCCCTATGTCGATCCCAAACGCTGTATTGGCTGCGGTGTCTGCGAACACGAATGCCCGGTACGCGGCAAACGCGCCATCCGCGTCACTGCTGAAAACGAGTCCCGATCCCGCCAGCATGCATTGTTGATACAACGCTAATACCTGAATCTTGCCCCGCTTCGCGGGATGAAGCGCCTAATTTTATGATACTAAGGGGCTCCTCATGAAAATTAATGAGAAATTGGGATTATGTTTAATGAATAAAAATCAAAAAGGAGAAATTTTCCATGACCATAAAAGACCATAACTGGTCTCGCCGAAAATTTTTAAAGACAGCCGGCATCGCCGGCCTGGGTTCGGTTGTGGCCCCGATGACCGGGCTCGTAAACGCTTCTGAAAATAATCAAACCGTGCCCACCCGCCCTTTTGGTAAAACCGGCGAGCAGGTCTCCATCCTATCCCTGGGGGGTATGTTTGATATCGGGTCGAATCAGCTGATGCTCAGACAGGCCGTCAACTGGGGGGTTACATATTGGGATACCGCGCACAGCTATAGCGGCAGCCGGAGTGAAAAAGGCATTGGCAAGTATTTTACCAGATACCCGCAGAATCGCAAAAAAATATTCCTGGTCACTAAATCCGGCGCCTGGAGCCTCAAAGGAATGACCCGGGAATTGAATGAATCCCTTGAACGCACGCGTACCGATTATATTGATCTATTCTTTGTTCACGGCATCAGAAGTATCAGTGCAATGGACGATGACATCAAGGCCTGGAGCGAACGAGCGAAAAGAGAGGGCAAAATTCGTTTCTTCGGTTTCAGCACCCACAGCAACATGGAAGAATGCCTGCTGGAAGGCGCCAGGCTGGGCTGGATTGACGGCATTATGATGACCTACAATTATCGGCTGATGCATTCAGATGACATGCGGCGCGCAGTAGATGCCTGCGTCAGGGCCGGCGTCGGCTTGACGGCCATGAAAACCCAGGGGGGTGGACAGGTCAGAACCGATTCCGAAACCGAACTCAAGCTGGCCGGGCGATTTCTAGAAAAAGGCTTCACCGATGCTCAGGCCAAACTGAAAGCCGTGTGGCAAAACCCGCAAATATCCAGTATCTGCTCGCAAATGCCAAATATGACAATCCTGATGTCCAATGTGGCGGCCGCCCGGGATAAAACCCGACTTTCCGCCCGGGACAATGAATTGCTGCAGCAATATGCAAGAGAAACGCGCTCCGCATATTGTACCGGATGCACCGATATCTGTGAATCGTGCGTGCAGGGGAAAGCGCCCATCGGCGATGTGATGCGCTATCTGATGTACTGCAACAGCTACGATG
>CBDUUO010000040.1:0-13397 GCA_965370395.1 uncultured bacterium | reverse complement strand
ATAATATGAATTGATTTGCTGAGATTGTGATTGGCAAATCAAATATACTTTTTCCCGAGATGTTAGATTTGCACGCTACACACACTTTGAGCCCTTGCAAAATATTGAAGGTTTAAGTATGCATTATATAAATTTGGATATCACAGGCCTTTCTTTTTTTTTAAATAAGAATCCTCGTCTTTTAATCTATCCAGACTGATTTGCGTCATGAACTTTCCTCCCTTTATCTGATCCATCCGTCGACGAAAATCCGCAGCAAATTTCCCGCAAGCGTTTGAACTGTCACTGGGCAACCACAAATCCTATTCAGGCTTTATGCCCTGATTACAAACTTTATCAATGTTGTATCAACAATTGAATAGAGGGGTCAATAAGATATGAGATAAGAGACAATCAGGTGTCACATCCTAACGGGTGAACCGGTATTGAGCAAACGTCAGGCATGGAGAGAGACCGGCAGACAAAATTCAGGCCGGGCGGCCAGGCGGTTGATTTTTGCCCAGGATCCAAAGCCAAAAGGCGTTTGTCAGATGGTGGAAGAAGAGTCCCATAATAATTGGCACATAGGTTAAGGGGGAAAAATTTAAAACGGCGATTGCGAATACCAGCTGGATATTCCGCGATGAACAGATAAATGGCAGGGTCATCTTTAACTCGGCATTGCCCCAAACCCATCCAATGGCGTATCCCAGCCCACCGTGGATCAGATAAATTGCCAATATCAAGACAGCAAGCCACATGGAATCGGCGTGCCAGGCCAGTTGATCGGCCACTTTTCCGATTGAGACCACGATGATGCAAAATAACAAGAGCAGCGTAAATCCTTTGGAGATAATTTTATGCTTGATCAACCATTGTTGATGTAAAAGATGGACGATGGTTTGGCTCAGAATGTACGGCAGAATCACAAGGAGCGCCATTTGTCCCAGCAGCGTATAAGGGGAGGTTTCGAACCTGACGGATTCGTTCAGAACAAATTTCAGAAGAACCGGAATATAAAACATAGAACCGAAGGTTGTGAATAAAAAATTACTTAACACCAGATGATAGTTGCTGCCTTTGATGTATCGGCCTAAAACCAGGGTTGTAATGCCGGTGGGAGCGCAGGCCACCAGAAGCAGCCCGGTACGGTAAGGTCCCGTGAAACCGACAGAAAGGATATAGTATACAAATCCGGGGATGGCCACGGCGGACAAGAAAAGCGTGATCAATAAAACCCAGGGGTAGGATCGGCGGAACTGAATTTTTACATCCAGAAAATTAAAAAACAGCATTACCCCGATCATATAGGGGATATAAACCGCATGATTTCCAGTTTGGGGAAAACCAAGGCCAAAGATTACCGCCAGTATAATAGTCAGACAGAAAAGAAGAACCAATGTTCGTCCCAGCAATGATGGTGAGCACGGTACCGACCTTTTATTTCATTATATGTGTTCGATGGTCGAGAGATAGCTGCCGCTCCCGTCAACGGTTATAGATCATCAGCAGCCGTCGAGAAGCCCAGATTCTCTAATTCGTTTAAATCAACCGGGTCGAACTGGCTGATATTATGCGCCCGATAGCGCCCAAGGGACTTTGGTCTTTGCGGAATACGACACAGGGCCGCCAGATTTTCAGCGCCCGGCTCGATATTCAGAAACGACACAATTTTTTGAATTTCTGATTTCGGCGACAAGCACAACCGGTCAAAGTTGACAACAAGAAATTTCTGATCACCGAGTTTTTCGCCGATCTCCATAACACGTCTGTTTGACTTTATCCAGTATTTTAAGGATGCCGCGGGTTCATCGGACCTTGATTTCGGCAACTCAAGGCCGAGGATGGGACCCCAGTTATACAATTGCTGCTGATTTTCGCTGAATGCCATGTCAAGCCCGTGCCGTATCGTATAGATGTACTTGATATTGCTGAAATAGGCAGCAAGGTATTCCAGATAAATATGGGAGTTGGGCTCCTTCCATCCCCACCGGCTTTGATTCAAAGTCATTTTTGGTTGCCTGGCAACCATATTCCATGCTCTCACAAAAGGCCAAAATCCCCGCCCGTCGCCTTTATAGTTATGTCCGAAAATGGATATCTCAAACACGGCGCGAATCAGAAATCGCAGTTCAGGCCACTCGGGACCGGATTGGTGAAGTATCGCTTTCGACAACAGGCTCAGACCAGTGAAGATTTTATTTTTATCATGACGCGCCCGGCGAAACCACCGGGGCCGTTTAAAAAGCAGCAAGAACCAGAGATTATCTTTGGCCGGATTAAGGTCGTCACCGATATAAAAGCCCAGATGACTGATAATCTCAGCCACCACCCGCGTACCGCTGCCGCCGACCCCACCGATGATCACAGGACTGGACAATTCACCATTCTTTTGCATCAATTGTCTCCACGGCTCCAATCGGGTTTTTATATCTCGCTATTAGGTAAAATAGATTTTCTAAGAAGATGGAGGTTCCATGACAGCACCAGCATAATCGGTCCGATATTTTGTACATCATGGATTGACTCGGAAAGGCAGGTCGTTTATTTCCACCCAAGAAGCCTCTTAACCGTGCCGGCAGAATGTTGCGCCGGTGTTTACTTACCGGCCCAGATCCCCCGGTAACTTGTCCACATAATCGAGGTATCTTTATTTCCCAGTCCTTGAACTTGGGACACCTCGTTGATAAACTCAATAGTGCGGGCAAGCAGCGGCGGCGCATTATTTTCTTTGGCCATCTGAACCGCTAGCTTTATATCTTTTACCAGCAGGTCCACCGTGAATGTCGGATCCTCGTAGTTTCCTTCAGCAACCCGGTTCCCTAGTTCTTTGAAAAGATTGCTGACTGTCCCAGCCTGACTGGCGGTAATAATTTCAAATAGCCGGCGAGGTTCAATACCTATTTTCTCCGCGATGGCCATCATTTCCGCAGTCATGGCGTTTATGGCGCCGAACATCAATTGATTCAGCAGTTTGATTTTGTGTCCGGCGCCGGCCGGGCCCGCATGAAAAATATGGGCGGCAAAAATCTTAAAAAGCGGCTTACAGCGTTCGATCGCCTCCTCTTTGCCGCCAACAGGCAGGGCCCACTGCCCAACGGTAATCGGACGGCCGAGGACCGGGGCGTCCAGAAAATCAACCCCTTTTTTTTCTGCTAGGTCGGCCATCTTTTCGGAGATATCAGGATCGGAGGTACTCATGTCAACGATGGATGTGCCGGGCTGCATGGCGATCAGCAACCCGTCGGCGGAGGTAACACAATCGACCACCTCCACCGGACCGGGTAAAAACAGAAGAATTATATCTGACTTTTTTGAAACGTCTTTAGGGGATTGAGCGACTTGCGCTCCAAAATTTCCGGCTCTCCTGGCAGCATCCGGAGAGACATCGTAAACCGTCAGGCTATGGCCGGCAGCAATGATTTTTTCAGCGACGGTAAGCCCCATGACGCCGGTGCCGATAATTCCAATATTTTCCATTTTCCTGCCTCCCAACAAGCCGCCTACCGAAGGTTTCGCCTGTCGAAGCTCTTCGGCGCGTCCATACTGTTCATCGCACCGTCGTTGCACGATGCGCAGCTGAATCTAAGATCTGGTAATCACATCGTTATCCAATTCTCGACATGATCCCCTGATAATAACACTCGTGTCCAGGCAATATTGTTGTACCTGGTCGCTGTTGTTGTTGATCATATCCAGAAGAATTTTAAAGGCGGTCTGCCCGATTTCGTATGCTGGCACTCTCACCGTGGTCAGCGGCGGATTGCAATAGGCGGCAACCTCAATATCGTCAAAGCCGGCGATAGAAATATCCTCCGGTATGTGCACCTTCATGTCCCGGGCAGCGGCCAGAGCACCCACTGCCAGCGTATCACTGGCGGCAAGCACGGCAGTCGGTCTGACCGGCAAAGAAAGCAGTCTGCTCATGGCCTCTTTGCCATCGACCAGGGTCGGTTCCTTCTCGATAACCAGCGAGGGATCATATCTGAGTCCATGGTCTTTAAGAGCGGCTTTGAAGCCTTCCAAACGCCTTTTTACCCTCTCTACTTTTGTATAGGGCCCGACAATAAGGCCAATATGTTTGTGTTTGAGACTGATTAAATACTCTGTGATCGTATAGGTTGCTTTAAAATTGTCGAATCCCACATAACTTAAATCCAAGTCGTCCAGTTTGTCCCAAATGACCACGCAGGGGATACCGCCTTTGACCAGCTCTTTTATCAGATCCTTTTGGCCGAACACAAAGCCGGTTAGAATAATGCCGGCCAGCCGTCTTTCTTTGAACTGTTGCAGTAATCTGAGCTCGGTTCCAATATCATATTTGCTGCTTCCGGCAATCAGTGAAAAATTGTTCTGCTGCGCGGCTTCCTGAATTGCTTGAAGCGTTGATGAGAAGACCAGGCTTTTGGCTGTGGGGATGATCACACCGATAATCGAAGAACGCATGCGGGACAGGTCGCCGGCAGTGGCGTGATAGACATAATTAACTTTTTCCATCACCTGGTTGATGCGTTCACGGGTCTCTTTGCGGACCAGATGCGTAGAATGGATGGTTCTGGAGACGGTGGCCAGTGAAACACCGGCCATTTTTGAAATTTCTGCCATCGTTATCTTCGCCATTTCATTCTCCGCATGTAATTATGAAACGCAATTTGGGTCACAAACAAAAATTCAAGCTGCAGCATGTATAACACCAAACCATCGAATAGTCAGATCGTTAGAAAATGGTGTGTCCGGTATTTATATCAAAGATATGGGCCGAATCCATCCGCGCGGTAAAATCGATGACATCCCCGATCCTCAACCGGACATGGGGGTCGAGTCTGGCAACCAGTGTGTCATCCTGATTGCGAATATGGACCAGTTTTTCCGGGCCCGCGCTCTCAATCACCCGGATTGACGCGCGAAAGCTGCTTTTCGGATCTGGATTTTGAATACTGGCTGAATCCGTCAAATGCTCGGGCCTGATTCCCAGCGTCACCTGATCATCAAGATATTTTTCAGCCTTTTTCGCAAATTGGTCCGGAACCTTAAGATCAAATCCCCCGGTTTTGGCTACCAAATCGCCATCTCGCCGGGCAATTGTACAATTTATAAAATTCATTGACGGAGATCCGATAAACCCCCCGACAAATATATTAACGGGGTGATCGTAGACCGTATCCGGTGTATCCACCTGCTGAATAAGACCGTCTTTTATGACAACAATTCTATTCCCCATGGTCATGGCCTCTAATTGATCATGGGTTACGTATATAATCGTGGTCTTGAGTCTCTGGTGAAGTTCCAAAAGCTCAGCTCGCATGGCAATTCTGAGCTTGGCGTCCAAGTTGGACAGGGGTTCATCGAACAGAAATACTTGTGGATCCCTGACAATGGCTCGACCAAGGGCTACCCGCTGGCGTTGACCGCCGGACAGCTGTCCCGGTTTGCGGTCAAGCAGCTGGTCGATACGAAGAAGATCAGCTGCCTGTTTGATGGTCCGGTCGATTTCAACTTTGGGGACCTTGCGCATTTTCAGACTGAAACTCATATTGTCATAAACCGTCATCTGGGGATACAGCGCGTAATTCTGAAAAACCATGGCGATATCGCGATCCCTGGGATGAACATCATTAACAAGTCGATCCCCAATAAACATCTCACCCGAAGAAATCTCTTCCAGGCCAGCGATCAGCCGCAGGGTGGTGCTTTTCCCGCAACCGGAAGGGCCCACCAGAACGATGAATTCACCATCTTCGATATTCAGAGAAAAATCGTTTACTGCGGTGGTCTTGCCAAAGGTTTTATAAACATTTTTTAATATCACTTCAGCCATGCTAAGCCTCTATTTGCTCCTTGAATTGATCAGCAGTATTTCAAGCCTTGGCGTGTAAATGGACTGCCACCCCTCCCGTAAAACACTCCGGGGTGCACAGGATTCTTGGGTTATGGCCAACAATTTTTTTGGCACGATCAAGTGCTTCTTCAAATGTCGAGGTAGGGATAAATCCCAGCCCCCGCGCATACCCCGGCGCCTTGGCACCGGCGACATAAACCGCCGAAGTCCAGAGCAGCGAGGCACTGCCCCCGCTTATCATGGACAGGGCATGAAAGGGGTGATAGGTATAGTGATTCGAATACTGGTAGCGATAGTCGTAATTGTGAACGATTTGCATGGCGTCATCTGAGCCGATAAACTCCGCGGCCGTACAGTATTTCTGCAACGCATGGTAAGTTTCTTCGTAAGAAGGAAACCAGTGGGGATTAAACCAGCCGTCGCATACCGATGCAGCGATAATAACGCCTCCCTCGCGAAAGGCATGCCAGCAGCGGGAAAGCTGCCCGCCGATTCCCAGACTCATCAAAATGGGGTTGGTTCCCATTCCCGGTCCGTAATGAAAATTTCGGGGAACCCCTAAGATCAGAATATCCGCGGGTTCTTTGATATCCAGATGAATATTGGTTCTTTGATCGGCCAGGGGCCAGGTTGCCTCTTCAACGGCCTGCAGCTCGCCGGCTTTGACGTCCAGCACCTGGGATTTTTGGCCCAGCACGGCATCGACCGCGAAAAATCTCTTGCCGATCGCCTTCTCCATGGCCTTGCCGATCGATGTGAACTGTCGCCGCATGTGTGAGTTTGTCGAGGCTCCCATCCAATCCTGGCGGTGCATGGTAGCCGGGACATGGTGTGAGGCGATGGACTGCCAGCCGGAAAGACCGGTGACAATCATTTTATAACCGCCGCTATATCCGCCATAAGGGTTGCCCGTGACGTGACCGATAACGATGGGCAAATCGGCTTCTGCCATTAGGCGGTTGCATTGGACTGCATTGCCCATCTCATCGGTGCCGAAATCACATAGATCCGGGGCTTCGACATCATGGTTGAGCAGGCGATCCGGCCAGAACTGATCGACGATTTCCTTGCCCAAATACCAGTACCATTCTTCGAGGGTGTTTTTACGATGCAGCCCCATACTGCACAGCAGGGTAATATTTTCCAGCCTGGTGCCGCCTTTTAAAAGTTCTTCAACGATTAACGGTATGGCAACGCGCCGGTGGCAATTCGGGTGCACCCCGCCTTTGACCCGGTCAGGGAACCCGATGACCACTCGTTTATTTACACCCCCGAGTTCTCTGAGGGGCGCAAATCCCAACGGTTTCGCAAGTGCCCTGCGAGTGGCTTTGTGGGGATCGACTTCGGGCGGATCAGAATAGGTTTTACCGTAACGCACGACACAGGCCGTATCGGGAAGTTCCACCGGCATGTTTGTATCATCGTAATCAAGTAATATTTTCTGCATGCTCATTCCTTTCGGTTCTTTGCCGCAGACAGATGGCGATTCCTACAGAAAGCCTTTAAATTTGATTGAATATCGGACATTGTTATCCTTCCGGTTAATCCTTTTTAGCCATTTCTTTCAATATGTTGCCTTCGGCATCCTTCGGTGTCGGTGTTCCCAACAGATAAGCCAGAGTTGGTGCCAAATCAATAATATTGATGGGATTTTTCCGTCTCAAATTGGGTATGCCGTTGCCTGCCAACACGACGGCCGCGTGCATCTCTTTAAGCGAAGGCAGGGACAGATGGACCCCGGTGAAATTTCGATGCAACTCGGCAGGTTCGAAATCTTCGGGATTGGGAATGAATCGCTCGGTGCCATCTCGATATTTGACGGCCACCGGGTAGACAAACGGATTCGCCATATATTGAGGTTTGAGGGCAAACAGCACATCGCCAACGCGCTCGTAACCCTGATTTTCCGCGATACCCAGCATTCCGGCCTCCTGTTTGCGGATGGCGGTGGCAACAACACGCCGGCCGGTTTTCGGATCCCGCAGGGACAGAAGTACATCGATGATTTCTTCCTGTACTTTTTCATAATCCTCCGGCTCGACAATCCCGTGGGGATCGCGGCCTTTGAGATTGACAAAAATGTGGGCATGCCCGGGCTCCAGCGGAAAACACTTGGTCTGAGACCAATCGATATCCATCGCACCGGTTTCGGTATCGAGGTTGAAAGAGAGCAATCCCGCTTTGGCCAGATGGTGCTTAATATAGGGACTTCGCTCCAGGCTGGAAAAACCGTGATCGGAAACCAGGCACACCAGTGTATTGTCCAAATCGACATGTTCGAGGAGGCGGCCGATGCGCGCATCGACTTCGGCATAAATGCGCCGGATGTAATCCATAATTTTGGGAGCTTCTTCCGGATTGTAATGACAGCTTTTGGGATCAATTCCGCCGTAAAGAACATGCTGAATATGATCAATGGTTCCCACCCAGCTGAAGGCCATGTCCCAATCGATCTTTTTGAGTCCGTACACGGTGGCCTTGGCCCACCAGTCATTTTGGGCCGTGAGCTGGTCAAGGTAAAAATCGATATCAACCCAGCCGTCCATATAGGCCCAGGGGTCATCGACTTCAATATAAGGGCCGGCCGCCTCGTCGAGCTCTTTAGTCAATTCCGGCGGAAGGGTGATCTCTTCGGCGGTGTTAATAGCGCTTTGATAGAGTTTAAAAGAAGCCGGTCCGTCAAGTTTGACCAGGTAAAAATAAAACCGTCCGGCTTTAAATTTGCCCTCGGCATCCGTAAAGGTTTCACTGATCCAAACGCTTTTTTCTCCTTTATGCAACGTGGTGACAGCTTCGGCGGCATCTTTGGACCGCGAGATGAGGATCTGGTCGTATCCATTCCCCTTCGAATCAAGTAAAAGCACATGATACTTCAGACCTTTGGCATAGGTGGGCGGCACCTCGATCGCAACCTCCAGCGGCGTCCCGCTGTGCCGGGGAATATTTATCCAATCCTTTGCCGGCTGTGGATGAACCTTAATGGATCTGCCCGGAATTTGATTGCAGCGCTCCACACCGGTCGAAAAAATGGCGGACGAAGCGATATCCCACAACGGCATATAAAAATATCGGAACGGAGGGTTCAAAGAGGCGGACAATTGGATGCCGTTATCCACACCCAAAGGCCACGTGACCGGCCAGTTGACCAGCAGCGTTTTTTTGCCGGCTTTGCCGGCAGCCTCCCATAGGGTTTCGGCCTCAAGGATATGCCTACAAAACGATGTGTGCCATTTATCCAGCGGTTCACCGGGTTTGTGAACCATGAGGCTGGGGATGGCAGCGGTTCCCGGCCCCGCTCCGGTGGTGATCGCCCCCCAGGCGGCCGCCGTCAGCGGTGGAAAGGTTGTAATCATTCTGGAAAACCAGCCCTTTTCAATCAGCTTTTTGGTTACCGGCATGCTGCCTTCCTCGGTAAATTTGGCAATCAAGTCAGGCAGGGCGGCATCCAGACCCAGCATTAGAAGTTTATGGTTGGGTTTATGTTGATTCATAAGTTTCACTTCATGTTATTTTTAAATGTTAATTTGGAAATAATTTCATAAAACATCAGCCTTTGGTTGCACCCAGTGTCATACCTTTGATCATCTGACGCTGGGCAAGAAGCGCAACGAAAATCACCGGTGCCATGATGGTGACCCCGGTGGCTGTGAACGGTCCCCAGAGACTTTCTTCAGTGGTCAGAAAACTGAAAATAGCCACCGGAACCGTTTTTGTCCTGCTTCCGGTTAAAATAACCGCATATAAAAACTCATTCCAGGATTCAATAAAGGCAAATATGGCCGTTACACTGACCCCGCCCCAGGCGGTGGGCAGAACGACTCTGAAAAAAGTGGTGAAGGGCGAAGCGCCGTCAATTGATGCGGACTCTTCCAGCGAGACCGGAAGATCCTGAAAATAGGTAATCATCAGCCAAATACTGAACGGAACCGTCAAGGTCATGTGAATCGCGATGAGACCGGTATAGCTGTCCAGCATCTGGGTTCGACTGAGGATAAAGAAATAAGGAATTATCAGACCGATGGGCGGTGCCATCTGAGAAATTAACGCAAAAAAAGACAGCTGGCTGCTGAACTTAAAGGTCACCCGTGAAAAAGCATATCCCGCCGGGACCGCCACCAGCAATGTCAAGAGGGTCGTGACGGTGGCGATTACAATGCTGTTAAAGGTACCAAAAACTATGTCACTGGTTCGTATAAAGGCCTCGATGTAATGCTCAACGGTGGGATTAAAAAATATTTTCGGCGGCAGGGTAAAAATATCTGTACGCGCCTTAAATGAGGTTAGAAATATCCACAGCACCGGAAAGGCCCAGGTTAAGATCATCAGTGCAAAAAGGGTGTATTTAACCGCGATCCCGATTAATTTTACAGCGTTGCGGTCTTGAATTTGTTTAAACATCAACATTTTCCCCAATTAGCTGATACTCGATCGGCGCATCTTGAAAAAGATCAACGAAACGCCCACTGTGATTAGGAGAAGCACAGTGCCCAGGGCAGCTCCGTATCCAAGATCCAGAGAATTAAACGATACCCGGTAGGTATAAAGATTTAAGATCTCAGTCGCCGTTCCCGGTCCCCCGCCGGTGGCAGAAAATATGGCTGCAAAGGCACGCAGGGCAATCATGGTCCGAAAGATGAGCACGATAACGATTGCCGGTCTGAGCATCGGCAGGATAACATAACGAAACCGCTGCCAGGAGGTGCGCGTGTCCAGCAGCGCCGCTTCCAGAGGCTCTTGCGGCATGGCATTTAAGCTGGCCAAAAACACCAGAAAGGAAAAAGGCGTCCATTGCCAGGTGTGAATGATTATGACAGATATCAGCGCCCAGGTGGGATCAACCAGCCAGGGCTTAGACCCAAAGCCCAGCAAAATCGCAATGTAGTCCAGAATTCCGTATTCCGGAGTCAGGATCAAGGTCCGCCAGGCAAGACCGACGACCACCGGTGCCAAAATCATGGGCAACAGGACGCTGACACGCATCAGGCCCTGCCCCCGGAATCCTCGAAAAAAGGCCAAGGCCAGGCCCAGGCCCACCACAACCTGGAGAACGACGGTGATGGCGGTATATATGACCGTCAGTCGAATCGAATACCAGAAACGCGCGTCTTTGAACATTTCAAGATAATTTTCCAGTCCGATCCAGCCTTTATCCAGCGGGGAGGTCAAATCTATCCGAAAACAGCTCATCACCAGCAATGAAACAAGGGGGACGGAAGTAACGAGAACCAGAAAAATCATGCTCGGTGAAATCATCGCATAGCCAAACCGTTCCCATTGTTTCTGGTACTTGACTTTTTTGGGAGGCAGTGTCGCCGTCATAACTTCAACCTTACACGAATTGATTTTAGGGGGCGACCGGCAACCGGTCACCCCCCGGATGATAGCATTAAAAATCTGCGGCTATGAGCGCTTCATAACTTTAGCAATGACAGCGTTCGCATCGTCGAGCGCCTGTTTCGGTGTTTTTTGCTTAACTAGCGCCGCCTGGATGGCTACGGCCATGGCTTCGCCAATTTTCGGCCATTGCGGGACCCGGGGTCTCCAGTCGGAGTCCGTGTCCTCTTTCATCGCTGTCAGAACGACGTCCGCATAATCAGGGGTGAAATCGATGACTTTGCGATACTCGGGGTCGCTCCAGATGGAAACACGGTTGACGCCGGTACGTACGACGGCATCCGGGGTTTCCTTGTAGACTGCAGATGAGAACTGGGTCGGCCTTGATGCCAGCCACTGAATATAAAGCCATGTGGCAATCTTTTGTTTCTCGGGCAGAACAGCATTAACCGGCATGGTCCAGTTCCAGATGCTGGAAACCCGACGGCCGGACGGGCCTTTGGGCCAACGCTGGTAACCGGTCTTGCCGGCCATTTTCGATTTTTTAGGATTTTCGATAATGGACGCTGTTGAGTTTGAATCTATAAACTGGGCGATGTTGCGCCCGGCAAAGGCCTCCATAATTTCCGGCCAGTTCCAGTTTTCAACCCCGGCCGGTCCGTAGTTCTGGAGAAGCTCGCAGTAATATTCCAAAGATTTTACTCCGGGTTCGCTGTTTACCAATGGTTTGCCGTTGGCATCAAACCATTTGCCCCCCCAGGCCAGGAAAAGAGACGGCCAGATGTACATGTTCTGCCCGGCACCACGAAAGCCGCGGAGGGCAGCACCTGCAATTTTGCCGTCTATTTTGTTAAGTTCTTTGGCGGTCTCCATAAATTCTGTAAGGGTTTCGGGCGGTTTAAGACCTTTTTGCTCATAGAGTTCGCGGTTGTAAATATGGATGGTAGCCTCGCCTTCTGCGGGCATCCCATATAATTTTCCTTTTACAGAGTCTGCGGCCCGCCATAACGGAATGATGTCGTCCAGATCGAACCATGCTTTGTCGGTTACTTTTGGATCGTTGAGAAAATTATCCAAGGGCTCCACCCATTTGTTGGCTTCATATAGTGACAGGTACATGGGGTCGGCGGTGTGACTGGCATAGTTTCCGGACTTGGCACCGAAGTCCAAAACCGCTTTTTCCCTCATTTCACGCGGTGGAATGATATCAAAATCAATCTTGACACCGGACAACTCTTCGAACTGCGGTGTAATTGCGCGAAATTTGTTAAAATAGTGCGCAGGTGTCACCAGCACTTTAATGCGGGTGCCCTCCACCTGCCGCCAGTTGATCTTGGCATTTAGGTAGACCGCATGCTTATCCTCTGAAAAAGCTCGCCTGATAAAGGCAGGTGCAATGCCTGATGCGAGCACAAGTCCACCAACCTTCACGCTCTTGTCCAAAAATTCTCTCCGGGTTACTTTTGACATGGGTTGCCTCCTTTCACGTTTTTCCGGTATCCTACCGGATTTGTTAATGTCGTGGGCTTCCTGAAAGGGGTTGACGATGGATCGAATTAAAAAGCGCCAACCACGCAATAGATCCTGTTTTCAAAAAACCATGACATAAAATAAATGTAAGCGTTTTCATTAATTCACAATCAAGCTCATTGTCAAGAGTTTGAGCAAATATTCTTTTGTTTATAAGACTTAAATAAATAAGTGACGTCTTTAAAAATCAATAATGTAAGCGCTTACATTTATTTAGGATAATACCTGAAAAAAATCAGTCAAATCAAGCGTCGATCACTGACGGCTGCCGCCCGAATAGCCCCCCCTGATTTGCCATCCTATTCTGCATACCGTCTGTGTTAAATATTGCCAAAAATTTATTTGTGTGATTGGGTTGAGCGAATAGACCACTCTGAGAGGATTCAACAAGATGATCAAACACACCGGCTGCACTCGGACATGAAATGGGATGCCGGGTTGGGAATCCGGGCCTGGGCCAAGGGTATTGTGGCCCGCATCTACGCGGCTTATTCCGAGGAAGGATTCGAGTCCAGATGATGGTCAGCCAGCCTTTTCAGATCTAAATCTGCCTGCGCCCTGAAAGTCGATCACAGATTGTATATTAGGTATGCGCAATCGCCAAATTAGCGAAAGGTGCGATTACGGCTATAAACCCATCATCACAATAATTTGCACCTTCCGTTCGCTAATCCTAAATTTTTCGAGTACCTTCAAAGATTCAGTTCAGGCACGG
>CBDUUO010000039.1:0-13400 GCA_965370395.1 uncultured bacterium | reverse complement strand
CGAGGAGCGTGAGCGACGAAGCAATCTTTTGCTTAATTTCACCGAGAATTGCTGATCCACATCACTAAGAGTTGACTTCTTGGCCTATTTTACTTATATGTTGCAACTTGACGGCAGATCAATAGAGGCAATTTTCTATCTTTGTAGGGCCAGTGCTTGCATCCCGACCCTTAGACGGGGCCTCAGTGCCACATGAAATGGCGGCCTCAGAGGGCCGCCCTGCATTCTTGCCTATTGGGCAGGTGTATACCATATTAATTATATGAGGGATCGGGGAGTTTTTACCGTCATGCCCGCGAAGGCGGGCATCCAGCTTTTTCCGCAAAACATTTCTGGATTCCCGCCTTCGCGGGCATGACAAGCCTGGAAAAAATACTATATAAAATCGCAATAAAAACGCGAGGCGATTTTATTGCGATTTTATGAGGAGAAGATAATGGTAAGAACGGAGATTTCACTTTTTCTAAAGAATGTACCGGGTGAACTCGGCAGATTGGCAAGCCTGTTGGGTGAGGCCGGCATCAATATCGATGCCCTCACCATACAGGACGCTTCGGCTTATGTGCAGGAGTTGTTCAAGGCCAGGGGTAAATCGTTGAAACGGATTGCCTCGGCAGCCAGCTATAATTCGATGCGCAAAGACTCGGCGCAATTTGCGCTGATCCGTGCCATCGTCAGTGATACGGACAAGGCGGTCGATTTACTTTCGAAAAATGACTATGTCTTTGATATTATGCCGGTGATTGCCTTACAGCTTGAAAACAAGCCGGGAGAGCTGGCGAAAATTTCCACCAAATTCGGTGAAGAGGGCATCAATATTAATTATGTATACGGCTCGGCTTCATCATCCGATGAAAAATATTTGTTTGTTTTCTGTCCGGAGGATATTGAACAGGCAGCAAAGATATTCAATTAAGAGCAGGTTTCAGGTGTCAGGTGTCAGGAAAAGGTAGGTGACAGGTTTCAGGTGTCAGTTACCGGGTTCCAGGGTTCAAGGTTCAGCGTTCAGAGGTTAGATAACAGAAGACAGCAGAGGTCAGAGGCCAGAAGTCAGGTGTCAGAAAACAGAGGACAAAAGGCAGAGAGTTGAGGGCTGAAAACATAAGTCATTAAAATAGAAATTGGATGTGGGAGCGGCTTTAAGCCGCGATTAGAGTTTTGAGGCTTTTTTTTCGTGGCTGGAAGCCACTCCCACCTTAACTTCCTACGCTCCTTATTTTAAATTCCGCATTCCGCATTCCGCATTCCGATATCTGTTTTCTGTTAAGGCTTTCTTTTGTCCTTCAGGACATGATTCGATATCACAATGCGTTGAATTTCAGAGGTGCCCTCGTAGATGGTAAATACCCGGGCATCCCGGTAAAAGCGCTCGACCGGATACTCTTTGATAAAGCCGTATCCGCCATGAATTTGAAGCGCTTTGGCAGTTGTGCGGTTAACCATTTCAGAAGCAAACAGCTTGGCCATTGAAGCCTGAGCAGTGTAGTTTTCCCCGCGATCCTTCATTTCAGCAGCTGAAAACGTCAATAGACGCGCTGCCTCGATTTCAGTTGCCATATCGGCAATCATCCAGCGCAATCCCTGAAACTTGGAAATCGGCCGGCCAAATTGCTCCCTTTGCTGCGCATACTGAACGGCGGCATCAAAGGCCGCCTGGGCAACGCCCACGGATTGAGCGGCAATCCCGATTCGGCCGCCGTCAAGGCCGGTCATGGCAATTAAAAAACCATCCCCTTCATTGCCCAGACGATCTTCAGCCGGAATGCGGCAATCTTCAAAAATCAGATCGGTGGTGTCGGATGCGCACAGCCCCATTTTGTCTTCCAGGGGTCCGACCGTCAATCCGGGTGTGCCCTGTTTTACCAAAAATGCACTGATTCCCCGGTGGCGCTTTCCCTCATCGGTTTTGGCTGTTACAATAATAACGCCGGCATTTTTCCCGGTAGTTGTAAATCGTTTGCTGCCGTTGAGGATATAGCTGTCGCCATCAAAAACAGCTTTGGTTGTCTGTCGGGCCGGATCTGAACCTGCATTCGGCTCGGTCAGGGCGAATGCGCCGATGATCTCTCCGGTCGCCAGTTTGCTGAGATAGCGTTTTTTTTGGTCCTCGGTGCCATAACGCAATATACTCTCGCAGACAATTGAATTATGGACCGACATCACCACTGCCGTTGAAGCGCAGGCATAAGCAACTTCTGAAAGGGCCAGGACATAACTGACTGTATCCGCACCGGAGCCGCCGTATTTGGAGGGCACCATCATTCCCATTAACCCCAATTCGCCAAGCTTGCTCAAATTTTCGGCCGGAAACTCCTTGGTTTTATCACGTTCCATGGCCTTGGGTGCAAACTCCGTTCTGGCAAGATCCCGGACCATCGATTGAACCATGAGTTGTTCTTCGGTTAACTTAAATGACATATCTCCACGTCCTTTTTGGCTTTTGTCTACTTGTAACTTTGCTACTCGTCACTGGCAGATAGTTACTGGTCGTTGACTACTGGCTGCTCGCTTCGACTCGGCTGCCTTCGATAAACTCAGGCCCGTAGCTTGCCGATGGGAGCTCGTCGCAGGCTGGCAAATAGTCGATCCAGAGACAAGAAACGAGCGGCAAGAAGCCAGTAACGAGTAACCGGCAGCCAGTTAAGGTGAATAAATCACAACTAACAACTCGGCTGTTTCATCGCTGATGTTCGTTAGCTTATGGTGAATGCCGGAATTGAAATGCAAAGAGTCTCCAGTTTCAAGAATATTTACATGCTCACCAACGCTTACTTCAATTTTACCGTGCAGAACGAAAACAAATTCTTCACCTTCGTGATGGTAACCAACACCCTTGTGATCTTGCCGGGGTTCGACCGTAACCAAAAACGCTTTAAGGTGCTTATTTTCAGCACCGGGCGTTAAGGTCGTGTAGGCATAATTTTCCGTTCGCTTGATATGGGCCTTAATTCGGCTTTCCAGCTGGGATTCCGGCTCCTTGAGAAGAGAACCCGAGTCAATTTCCAGTGCTCTTGAAATTTGCAAAAGAGCTCCCACCGGTGGGATGGCTTTGCCGGACTCTATCTCTTTTAGATAATCGATGGAAAAGCCGGTTTCGTTCGCCAGCTGGTCAAGTTTAAGTTTTTTGCCGGTTCTGGCTTTTTTGATTTTTTGGCCTACCGGGACTCGTTTTTTTGCCTTTTTTTTCGGCATGATTCCTCCAAATTAAATTCGCTTCGCTCAATTGTTCCAACATTCCAGTGTTTATTATGAGTTGTACTCATAGAATCCTCTGCCGACCTTCCTGCCCAACCATCCGGCTTCGACATATTTGCGCAGCAGCGGGCAAGGGCGATACTTGGAATCCTTAAACCCATCATATAAGGTTTCCATAATCGCCAGGCAGGTATCCAATCCGATCAGATCGGCCAGGGCCAGAGGGCCCATGGGATGATTCATCCCCAGCTTCATGACAGTATCAATATCTTCGCGGTTACCGATGCCGTGGTAAAGGCAGTAAACCGCTTCATTGATCATCGGCAACAGAATTCGATTGGCAATAAAGCCGGGATAGTCGTTTGCTTTTGCGGGTGTTTTACCAAATTTTTCTGCCAGGGACCAGGTGATCTGAAATGTCTCATCCGAAGTGGCAATGCCGGGGATGACTTCAACCAGCTTCATAACAGGCACCGGGTTCATAAAATGCATGCCGATCACTTTTTCCGGCCGCCCGGTTTGGGCGGCGATGCGGCCGATCGGAATCGACGAAGTATTGGTAGCCAGGATAACCTGATCCCCGCAGATTCCATCGAGATCTCTAAAAAGCTGATATTTAATTTCTTCATTCTCGGTTGCCGCTTCAACCACGTAATCCGCCGAAGCCATATCCTGTAAATTCACACTGGTCTTGATTCGGCCCAGAATTGTGTTTTTATCGTCTTCTGACATTTTCCCCTTTTCGACCCCGCGGCTTAAGATCTTTGTGATGCTTTCAAGGCCTTTTTCGACAAATTCCGTTTTGATGTCATTCATAACGACATTCAGACCACTCATCGCCGCAACCTGTGCGATCCCCCCGCCCATCTGACCGGCACCAATAACACCAAATGTTTTAATCTCCATCCTTTCCTCCTAACCCGGATAAACCGGAAAAATGGCCACCAAGGCACAAAGACACAAAGCAAAACTGTTTGTAAAAATTAAACTTTGTGTTTTGGTGTCTTGGTGGCGAAAATGTTTTTGCACAAAATGCAAAGAATTCACAACTAAGACTCTATAGTGAATTTATTCGTTATTAGATATTTTTTCTATAGCGCATAACTGACAAATGCCAGCCCCAATACAAACTGAGCGAGCGCTCAATCGATGAATAACATGACTATTTTTGGATTGTCAAGTTTTTCGAAGCCCGATGCGGTTGCGCAAATTAACTATTTGAAATTTTTTAAAAAAATTATTAATTCCGAATATAAGACCCGGATCCATAAAGCTATTGACAAATACAGCCGACTTCATTAAAAATAAAAATATGACCGAGCGCTCGCTCATCGTTCGTATCCAATTAATATCATTATTATTTTCGAGTAAAATTCATCGAATTTTAATGGGTATTGAGGATCAACTAATTAATCAGTTTTATGGTGCGGGAGGAAATATATGAGTGATAATGTTTTATTGGTTGAAGAAGAGAACGGTGTCGTCACATTGACCTTAAACCGCCCGGAGGTCATGAACGCATTCAATTTTGCAATGCTCAATGCATTGCATGACCGGATCGATTCTTTTCGCTTCGAGCCGAACGTGCGGGTTGTCATCATTACCGCAGCCGGTGAGAAAGCCTTTTGTGCGGGAGCGGATCTTAAAGAGCGGGCGACGCTGGCACCGGATCAGGTGAAAGAATATATTTTTACCATCCGCAATCTGTTCACTTCAATCGAACAGCTCAACAAGGCAGTGATTGCCGCTGTAAATGGTATTGCGCTCGGCGGAGGAACCGAGCTTGCCCTGGCCTGCGATATTCGGATTGCATCCATAAATGCGACCATGGGCCTGACGGAAACCCGCCTGGCGATCATTCCCGGCGCCGGCGGCACCCAGCGGCTGCCGCGACTGGTCGGGCGCGGGAAAGCCAAAGAACTTATTTTCACCGGGCAGCGCATCGGTGCCGAAGAAGCCCTGAGCATCGGTCTGGTCAACAAGATCTGCGAACCCAAAGACCTGCTGGACGAATGCAGGAAAATGGCTGCCATGATCTGTGAAGCCGGTCCGGTTGCCATCGAACAGGCCAAGTATGCCATCAACTATGGGCTGGAAACCGATATTCATACGGGACTGGCCATTGAATCCAATGCATACTGGGTTTGCATTCCGACTGAGGATCGTCTCGAAGGACTAGCCGCCTTCAAAGAGAAAAGAAAACCGGTTTATAAGGGAAAGTAAAAAGTGCGGTGAATCATCCGTCCAAACTGGGTTTATCGCTAAAGGTTTTAATTTCGCATCGTGTCAGTGGTCGGTCGTCCGTTGTCCGTCGCCATAGATAAGGATTTAGATCCGATTTTTATTTCAATTCCCGCAACGGACAACAGACAACGGGCAACTAACAGATTAAAACGAAACGGATATAGTGATTTAAGCAAGGTTTAAATTGAGAAGCGAAAGGAGGCACAACCCCATTATGACTGAATATGATTACTGGAAAATATTTCCAAGAATGCCGAAAAAGGTAACCATCGGTGACATCACCGTCAGGGATGGATTTCAACACCTGGAGCAGTTTATCTCTACCCGTGCCAAAACGTTTTATGCCGAAGAATTGATCTTTTCCGGGTGCTGTAACATTGAAGTCACCAACCTTGGAAATCCCTATCTCATGCCGCAATTCAGCGATGCCGAAGAGGTATTGGCTCATCTGCGAAGCGATCGGTTTAAAAAGCGCTGTGAAAAAAAAGGGGTTAATCTGGATGACGTTTGCATTACCGCGGTAACGATCCGGGAGGGCGGCGTAGATCGCGCGATCCAGCTCAAGGAGAAAGGGATTGGTCCCGATCGTTGTTTGATGATGGTTTCAACCGAAGAGGAACACCATTTTGCCAATTCAGGAACAACCCTGCCGGAGTACTGGAAGGAGGCAGAGCGCTGCATCAAAAAATGCTCCGACGCCGGGCTTAAGATGTGCGGCACGGTCAGCACCATCTGGGGCAGCCCCATTGCCGGGGCCACGGAAATGCAAGATGCGGTCGAGTTTTCCAAGCGATGGCTGGAGATCGGCGCTTCCGACATTGAACATGCCGACCACGACGGCAGCGCATCGGCGCCGGAGGTGTATCGCTATTTTTCCATGATATTAGATCAAATCCCGGATACGTCCCTTCACATCGCCCATTTTCACGAAACCAAACGGGTAGCCTCGGCTTCGGTCCTGGCAGCGCTTCAGGCCGGGATCACACATTTTGAGGCAACCCTGGGCGGCATGGGCGGTCAGCCGGCAAATTTTCTGGACGACTGTCCGGTGCCGGGAACCGGTGAATACTATTATGAAGATCCGCGTTATGTCGGTCTGAGCTGTCTGGAAGATATGCTGGTTCAAATTGACGAGATGGGTATTGAACACGGCTACGATGTCGATCGCGTCTTATGGCTGGGACGCCAGATGGAACGGACGGTCGGCAAGCGCCTGCGCAGCGAAGCGGCCATCAACGGGCGAACGCTGAAAGAAGGCCATCCCAAATTTGCACGGCCGGGCCTTAGAAAATTTAAAGAAAAACTAAAGGAAAAACCCGGGCAGAACTGGCCCAAGGAGTGGGATGCGATGCCGGTGCTGCCTGTCCGGTACCGTCCATAAATTGTCTTCAAAACCTAAAGGTTTTGAAGACAATTTATTTTTTACGTCTAAGTGGGAGAATCACCTATGATAGAAGATGTTGAAAGCGTCGATGATTTGAGTCAGAAAGATACCGCGTGGCTGGTGATGGACATGTTTCATCGCATTCTGATCCATTACGCCCTGTGGTTTACCGAAGTGCGCCACCAGATGGGGATGGAGCGGGCGCTGGATGTGTTGAAAAGCGCTTCTGGAAAAAGTATCGGCATTCAGCTGAATCGGCTTTCCAAATTACTGGGGTTTGAAATGAAAGACGGCCTGCCGGAGCCCCTGCTGAATATGTCCAAAGAATCCCTTCAGCAGCTATTAGACAGTGTGGCCGTCAACTGGCTGGCCAATGACGGCGTCTGGTTTCAGGCGGTGGAGTTTTCCAGCGGAATGGATGATGCCAAGCGTTGCAATGATACGTGCTGGGCTCACTTTTCACCTTTTGAAGCCTGGTCGATTAAAAATTTTCTAAACCTGCCCCAAAATCCCGGGCTGGATGGTCTAAAGAAAGCCCTCAATTTCCGTGTTTACGCGCGGGTTAATGAACAGAGTATTATCGAGGAGCAAGCGGACAGCTTCGTCCTTCAGATGAATGAATGCCGGGTGCAAGCCGCGCGCAAAAGAAAAGGGCTGAATGATTATCCCTGCAAATCCGGCGGGATGGTGGAATATACTTATTTTGCCCGCAGCATCGATGAACGCATTATCACCGAATGCATTGCCTGCCCGCCGGATGCCCATCCCGATGAGTGGTATTGTGCCTGGCGCTTTAGAATGAATGCGGAATCCGTTAAATAAAACCCTTGGAAATGTGTTTTTTATTTGCGCCTAATCCGGCAGCCTATCCCTTTCAGGTTGGGTGTGCCGAATTCTTCACCCAGCGGTTCCGCCGAGGTGAGCATATTAAAATTAGATGTTTTCCAGTCGTACTGGGATTCCGGTTTTGCCTCGGGAAACCACCATCCATACGAGGCATTGATCACTTCCGGATGAATGGAGTCGGTCACATGCGCAATCTGAGTGATCTCCCCTTTGCGGGTTTCAATTATTACAGCATCGCCATCTTTGATACCAAATTTTTCTGCTGTGTCCGAATGGATTTCAACCCTTGGATGTTTTCTTTTTTCTCTGAGCGGCTTCAGACATCTGTAAGATGAGTGCAGGACCATAGCATTCTGTTTACGGTTACCCTACTTTATATCGATAATGGGCTGGACAAACTGGGATTCGGTATCCCAGGGGAACAATATCCAGGTATCCTGGCTGACTTCGGTAATGAAGGTGTCCACCAGCGGCCGGCCCTCCGGTTTGGCGTAGACGGTTGCAAAGTGGGCTTTGGGCAGCATTTCCCTGACGATACGGGCGGTCTGACCGGTATCCACCAGATCGTCTACGAGAAGCCAGTCATCGCCGTCCATGTTTACCGATTTCAGTATCGTCGTTTCGTCCTGATCCCGTTCATCATAACTGGAAATACAGACGGTATCCACCAGACGGATTTCCAATTCGCGGGCGATAATGGACGCCGGTACCAATCCGCCTCTGGTAATGGCGACGATTCCTTTCCAGGCATGCATGTCCACCAGTCGCCAGGCCAGGGCCTTGGAATCCCGATGGAGTTGTTCCCAGGATATAGGGAAAGTTTTCGTGTAGCGTTCTTGAGTTCCGGGCATTTAAAGCCTCCAATAGTATTGAGTTAAAACTCACTAAGCCAGTAACCTGTATTTGCTCAGCCAGGATGTTAATGCATTTTCCCGCAAATTATATTGAGCATAGTTGGACCATATTCAGCAAACTCAAGTGACCTATCACAACCGGTTTTCAGGTGCAAGTATCAGGTTTTTTTAACCATTGTTGATATGCAATCCTTTATTTTTTATCCAATTTTATATATGTATGTTTATATACAGACATTTTTAGAACAGTTCGCTGCGCTCACAATCTGTCGAGAGCCTCCAGGTCGTGCGATTGGAATGATGGAATGTAGGGCAGCCCTCGACTCGACTGCCTTCGACGAGCTCAGTCGAGCCGTGGCCGACCCTACTTAACGAATCAACAATTTGCTGCCTCTATGGCCCTGCCAGATTAAGCCGGAAAACGACCCGTCTTCGCTCTGGCGAGCTTCCGTCTTCGTCAAGACTTCGCCGGGACAGGTCGCCGCGGCACGCAAGTCAGAACCCCTGGAGGACCAGTCTTCGCTCTGACGAGCTACGCCTCGGCAGGCGACTCAGGCCGGAAAACGACAAGTCAAAAATAAAGCTCAAGGCAATCTTCTGGTGATCCCTCGCCCGCCATCGCGAGCCGCTCCATTCGGCCCGAGCTCATGGCCGAGGGCAGGCGAGGCGGGCGGGTGTATAATCTGCGGACCCAAAGCCAGTGACCAGCAACTAGAAAGCATAGTTAATTGGTTAAATCGTCGAATCGTTAAATAGTTATTAAAGGATTGACTCTTTTGACTAATTGACTAAATCTGCGATAATCTGCGTAATCTGCGGACCGGAACCTCTGAACCCTGAACCTTTGAACCTGACACTTGAAAGACAAAGGAATTTTGTATGAACATCGATTTTAAAAAGGTTTATGAAAAAGCTGAGGAATATAAACCAGCGATTTCCAGATTTTTGCGGGATATGATTGCGATCCCCAGCGAAAGCCGCCAGGAAGCAAAGGTGGTTCAGCGGATCAAACAAGAAATGGAAGCGGTTGGGTTCGACCGTGTGGCTATCGATCCTATGGGAAATATACTGGGGTATATCGGAAACGGCCGCCGCCTGATTGCTATGGACGCCCATGTGGACACCGTGGGTGTCGGAGATCCGGAGCAATGGGAATATGATCCGTATCAGGGTTATGAAGACGATGAAATCATCGTGGGACGCGGTGCCAGTGATCAGGAAGGCGGTATGGCCGCCATGATCTATGCCGGCAAAATCATCAAAGACCTGCACTTGGAAGATGATTACACACTACTGATTACCGGGACCATTCAGGAGGAAGACTGCGACGGCCTCTGTTGGCAATATATGATTAATGAAAACAACATCCGGCCCGAATTCGTTGTTTCCACCGAACCCACTTCCTGCCGGATTTATCGGGGCCAGCGCGGCCGAATGGAAATCAAAGTGGCCACCAGCGGGGTCAGCTGTCATGGCTCGGCACCTGAAAGGGGCGATAATGCCATTTTCAAAATGGCACCGATTCTCAATGAGCTCAAGGTGCTGCACACCCACCTGAAGGAAGATGATTTTCTTGGCAAAGGATCGCTGACGGTTTCGGAAATTTTTTTCAGCTCACCCTCGCGCTGTGCGGTAGCCGACGGCTGCTGGATCTCTATCGACCGGCGACTGACCGCCGGCGAAACCGGGGAATACGCCTTGCAGCAAATTCGGGATCTGCCGGCCGTAAAGGAAACCGGCGCCCAGGTTTCGATGTATACCTATGACCGGCCATCTTATACCGGGCTGGTATACCCGACAGATTCCTACTTCCCGGCCTGGACCCTGGAAGAAAATCATCCGGCGTGCCAAACGCTTATGGCCGGCTATAAACGCCTTTTCGAAGAAGAGCCCATTGTGGACAGGTGGACTTTTTCCACCAACGGGGTGGCGATCACGGGGCTGTCCGGAATTCCCTGTATCGGTTTCGGCCCGGGCCATGAGGATCAGGCCCACGCCCCGAACGAGAAGACCTGGAAAAGCGAGCTGGTTCAAGCCGCAGCCATGTATGCGATCATTCCGGCCCTGTACGTTGAAAAATTTACCCATGATAAAATTTAATCTAAACGGCTCAGAAACAACGTTTGACGGTGACCCCGGGATGTCCCTGCTAAAATATTTAAGGGAGACTGCGGGCATTGTTTCCGTCAAAAACGGCTGCAGCGGGGAAGCCACCTGCGGGGCCTGTCTGGTGGAGATGAATGCCAAGCCGGCCCTTTCCTGTATTACGCCCATGGAAAGAGTAAACGGCGCGAGCATTGTCACCATTGAGGGCTTTGCGGAAAGCCTGCGCCAAACCCTTGGGCAGGCATTTGTGGCCAAAGGCGCTGTGCAGTGCGGTTTTTGCACACCAGGCTTTTTGTCGCGGGCCAAAATACTTTTGGAGACCAACCCTCATCCAAGCCGGCACGACATCATTCATGCCCTCAGATTTAATCTATGCCGCTGCACCGGTTACATCAAGATCATCGCTGCCATCGAACTGGCGGCCGAGCACATCCGCAATCATCTGGATTTCAAGCTAACCCATCCGGGGAAAGTGGGCTTCCGCCAGCCCAAATACGATGCTTATAATAAAGCCATCGGCTACAGCGAATTTATGGATGATATCCGCATCAACGGAATGCTGCATGCGGTCCTGGTATTTAGCGACCATCCCCGGGCCAAAGTCCTCAAAATCGACTGTTCCGCTGCGAAACGCCTGGAGGGTGTCGTGCGGGTCTTTACGGCCAAAGACATTCCCGGCGAACGATTCATTGGTGTCATTCACCAGGACTGGCCGGTAATGATCGCTGAAGATGAAACCACCCGTTACATCGGTGATGTCCTGGCGGGGGTAGTGGCTGAAACGGAAAAAATCGCTCGCAAGGCCGCCGCCGTCGTCACAGTGGATTATGAGGTTCTGGAGCCGCTGACCGATCTGCACGTCGCCGAACTCAGCCCGATTAAAGTCCATGAATCCGGAAACCTGCTCAGCGTATCCCATATTCAGCGCGGCGAGGATATTGATGCCGTCTTGAAATCTTCGGCCCATGTGGTGAAAGGGACTTATCAAACCCAGCGGGTGGAACACGGATTTTTAGAAACCGAGGCCGCTATTGCGCTGCCGTTGGGACCGGATCGGATTGAGCTATACGTTCAAAGCCAGGGCGTATATGAGGATCAGCGGCAGATCGCCCGCATCCTCGGTGTTTCCATCGATAAAGTCAGAGTCAAGCTGGTGCCCACCGGCGGGGCATTTGGCGGCAAAGAAGATTTGACCGTGCAGGGACATGCGGCTGTTTTCAGTTTCCTTCTGCAAAGACCGGTCAAGGTCAGCTTGAGCCGCCCCGAATCCATCCGCATGCATCCCAAACGCCACCCCTTTCACATGCAATATGCCCTGGGGTGTGATGAAAACGGCAAGCTTACCGGATTGTCCGCGCGGATCGTCGGTGATACCGGTGCATACGCTTCCCTGGGGGCTGAAGTCCTGGAAAGGGCCGCCGGTCATGCCACCGGAGCCTATTACGTTCCGAATGTCGATATCAAATCCAAAGCCGTATACACCAACAATATCCCCTGCGGCGCCATGCGGGGCTTCGGCGTCAATCAGGTCACCTTTGCCATGGAAAGCTGTATTGAACAGCTGTGCGCCGGGGGAGGGTTTGACCCCTGGCAGTTCCGTTATGATAATATTCTGGATATTGGTAAGAAGACCGCCACCGGACAGATCCTGGGCCAGGGCGTTGGTCTGAAAGAAACACTGCTGGCGGTCAGAGATGAATATTACGGGTCCAAAACAGCGGGGCTGGCCTGCGGCATAAAAAATTGCGGTATCGGCAACGGCGTGGTCGAAGAATGTGACGTTAAAATTGAAATCAGGTCTGAAGATCATATTGTTTTGCAGCACGGCTGGACCGAAATGGGCCAGGGTGTGGATACCGTCGCTCAGCAAATTCTTTGTGAAGAAATCGACATCGCAGACCCGGGTATCATTGAAGTCAAAGTCAGTACCGAATCCAAAGCCCGGGCCGGCATGACCACCGCCAGTCGCGCCACTTTTCAGATGGGCCATGCCATCATCGATGCTGCCAAATCGCTTAAGAAGGATTTAAAGACGAAACGCCTGGCAGAATTGAGCGGTAAGGTTTACACCGGCCACTGGAGCTGCGATTGGACCACCCGGCTCGGAGATCCAGGCGATGTCCTTACCCATTATTCTTACGGGTATGCCACCCATCTGGTGATACTGGACGATGCCGGAAAAGTGGATTGCGTGGTAGCGGCCCATGACGGCGGACGAATTATCAATCCGACTCTTTTTGAAAGCCAGATCGAAGGGGCGGTGGTCATGGGGCTTGGATATGCCCTCAGCGAGGAGCTTCCCATGGAAAACGGTCAACTGAAATCCAGGCGCTACAGCAAGATGGGAATTCTGCGGATTAAACATGTGCCCAATATTGTCGTTAAAATGGTGGAAGTCAAAGATCCCCTGGGGCCTTACGGTGCCAAAGGGGTAGGGGAGATCGGCAACATTCCAACTGCCGCTGCGGTCGCCAACGCCCTGTATCAGTATGATCAAATTGTACGATATGAATTGCCGATGAAGCTCAAATGATCTTTATCTTTACAAGGATTAATCCCTGAACTGCGGAATTGTTGATCATCTCGTTAAAAAATTCGAAATTCGAATCTCGCCTGATTTTATAAAATTGGCCGAAACAAATTAGAATACCAAATGACAAAAATCCTAAACACAATGGTAGATATCTTCGTATTCAGTTGATAATTATTTTTTCAGTTTTGATGGTCTCGTAAAAAGTCCTATCGCCGGTCATTGCGAGGAACGAAGTGAC
>CBDUUO010000038.1:0-13428 GCA_965370395.1 uncultured bacterium | reverse complement strand
TTGGCCAATAATCAACCCATAATTGCAAGGGGAGGAAAAATGTCTAAAAATTCTATAACCCTTCATCAACACATGACAGCCGTCAAGGACGGCAAGCTGCGGTTTGAAAATGCCTTCGTGGGAGTGACCCGCATGATCCTGGAAAGCGAAATTGAAAAAGTGGTGGTGAACGGCAAGACAACCTACGATTTTAAAATCTTCCGCAAAGGACCCAAACACGTCATCGGCATGTATGAGGAGATCAACAGCTTTGTTTCCTATGTGAAAGATGCGTCCGAAGGCGGTTCTTCCAAGGAAATGGCCTTTGTCCTTGTCGGTGAACCGGGCAACGGTAAAACGTTTCTCGTGGAATTTCTGTCCGCCAGATATCGCAACTTCCTGTCCAAAGAAAACAATCGCAAGTATACGTTTAAATTCCTGAATCTGGACAAGGTCGGCAGCTACGGCAAGATTTCCACCATTGAATCGCAAACCTATGAGGATCCCATGATCCTGGCCATGAATCTGTTTGATGATTCGGATAAAAATAAGGAATATATAGCGAAACAGATCGGCTTTTCCGATAAGGATATTGAAAAACTGTATGAAGATTACCGGCCTTTAGGCGCTTGCAGCGGCTATATCTGGAATAATATCCAGGCGCACTGTGACGGAAATATCGATGATATGCTTAAATTCATCGAGATCATACCGGTGCCGTTGACCGAAAGCCTGGGCACCGTGACCGGGAAATATCCGGCCAAAGACAAAATCACCTCCTCGGCCGTGGATCTGCTGGGTGAAGAGTCCATCCAGCGCTTGCTGCACATCACCGATACCAACAATCCCTACCGTTTTGATTTGCGGCGCGGCGCCCTGGCGCGCGTGGCCGGCGGTGGGATCCATTTCAGTGACGAAATCTATAAAAACAAAAAAGATCTGGTTCAGGTTTACCTGGGGGTCATTCAGAACCGCAATATCGAGATCGACGGTTTCAAGTGGCCCATTGACACCTTAATTGTTGCGACCAGCAACAACTCTGAGTTTCACCACTTTTTGTCGGAAAAAGAAGAGGCGCCCATCGTCGACCGCTGCAGGATCTGCTATGTGTCCCACAACACCAACTACAAACTCCAGAAACAGCTGACCGAATATGCCATCGGCAGTGAAACCCGCACCACCCTCACCCGCGAAGATCTGCACCAGGACCCGAATCTGAATTATGCTTCCTCGGTGGCCGCTGTTTTAAGCCGGCTGCCGCGCTCTGAAAAGCTGACACCGGTTGAAACCATGAAACTCGCGGCCGGAGAGGTCGCCGGTGAAAAAAGTATTAAAACATTGGCGGAGGTCATCGACACCCTTAACCAGGATCCGGAAATCATCAACCGCTTCGGCCAGAAAGGCCTGGGACAGCGCAATTTGGGTCGCGCCATCCAGTTGCTGATCGAAAGCTCCGAGACCAACGAAGGCCGCTGCATGTTCGCCTACGACATCTTCAAGGCGGTGGAACGCATTATTCTGGACTATGTGACCGAAGCCAATGATCGCGCCAAATACCTTGAAGATCTAAAAACCGCAAAAGGGCTGTATCGTGAACGGATTATGACAGAGATGTTCAATGCCTATATGGATGAACCCTATGCCATTCGCAAGGACGTCATGAACTATGTGAACATGATCATCGGAATCGATGCCGAAAACCTGGGCGTCGATAAGATGTGGAAATACAAAGACCCGCAAACAGGGGAACTTAAGGCTTTAAAGATCGATGAACGCTATATCAACAGTGTAGAAGAACGGCTGGGGCTTAAAACCGAAGAACAGCGTGAGTCCTTTCGAACTTCGATCCGCAAAATTTATGGTCAGAAGATTTCAGTAGATCCGGATTACGACTTTATGGACAACCTGGAACTGGTCAAAGCCGTCACCGACGTACGCCTCAAATCCGATATTTCCGGTGCCGGCAGCCTGATCGGTGCGCTGGCCAACCGCACCAATGAGGAAAACCAGAAGCTGTATGATCGCATGATCGAAACCATGCTCAATAAACTGGGCTACTGCCGCACGTGCGCCCAGAAGACGATTGAGTACTTCTGTACCCAAGAAGACGAAAAGTAAAGAGAATTCGTAATGCGGAGAAACCATGGATCCAAAACTCGTTGAGCTTCATAACCGTCTGAAAAAAAAGGGGCTGACGCTCGAGCAGGAGCGCAAGATTCTTGCCGAGCTGGAAGCAGCCGGCGCCCACGATCTTCCCGATTTCGGCGAAGCCGGATCCTTTAAATCATTCCGTAAGTTCCAGAATATATACAACTACAATGATCTGTCATTTTTGCAGGGAATCACCGCGTTGCAAAGTACCCATAACACCAACCTGCGATCCATCGATGAACTGCTGGAAAGGGATAAGCAGCGCGAAGAAGACGGGTTCCCGCGCAAAATAAACGTGGGCCGTTTGATCAAGCCGGGCAAAGGGGGCAAAGATAAGGTTGTGGTCGTTCCTTCGACCGTGGAAGAAAAATTTATCCATGACCCGTCATTGCAAGCCTCCGAAGAAGAGCCCTATGGCGGATCCGGCGATGGGGAAGAAGGCGATGTCATCGGCGAGCAGCCGATCCATGCTCCGGATGTTGACGGCGGAACCGGTCCGGGACAGGGGGAAGGCGATCAGCACGAAATGGAATCCAATGCCTATGATCTGGGCCGGATTCTGACCGAAAAATTTCAACTGCCGAACCTCAAGGATAAAGGCAAAAAACGATCCCTCACGCGCTACACCTATGATCTCACCGATCGACACCGCGGATTCGGTCAGCTGCTGGATAAAAAAGCCACCCTGAGAAAAATTGTCGAAACCAACATTCATCTTGGAAACCTGCCTGATATTAGCGCCATTGATCCAGCGCAATTTCTGATTTCACCTGCCGATATGGTCTATCGGGTACTGTCCCGAGAAAAGGATTATGAATCCCAGGCCATGGTTTTTTTCCTGCGCGATTATTCCGGTTCGATGGCCGGCAGATCGACGGAACTGGTCGTCGCACAGCATGTGATGATATATAGTTGGCTGCTGTATCAGTATGCCATGCAGGTGGAAACGCGTTTTGTTCTGCATGACACCGAAGCCTCGGAGGTAAAGGACTTTTACACTTACTACAATTCGGCGGTGGCTGGCGGCACCCAGGTATTTTCCGCATACCGCCTGGTCAACGAAATCGTTGAAAAAGAAAACCTGGCCCGGGACTATAATATTTACATCTTTCACGGCACCGACGGCGATGATTGGGACACCGACGGCAAGGAGTCCATTCCGCAATTGGAAAAAATGCTGCGCTACGCCAATCGGGTTGGAATTTCCATCGCCGAACACGCCCAGGAGGCCTCCCACAGGACCGAAGTCGAAAAATACTTAAAAAAATCCGGGCTGCTGACGGAAAAGCCGGATTTACTCAGACTGGACGTCATGCAGGAAAGCGCCGACGAACCGCGGCTCATCGAAGGCATCAAGAAGTTGATTTCGGAATAGCGTCGAATTGTATATTGAAAATTGTATATTCAATCTTCAATCGAAAATATTCAATATAATTTATGGAACTCATTGATCAACATACCAAAAAAATAATGGAAGGGTGCAAGGAGCGGGCCCGGGAAGCCGGGCTGCAATTTCAGGATGAAACCCTGGAGTATATCGTCACCAACCGCGATTTGCTCGAACTGACTCCCAAACTGATGATCCCGACCCTCTATGATTACTGGGTCCACGATGTAGAAGTCCTCAAGGAAAAGGGCCGCTACGAGCTGTATCCCAGCAATCCCTATGAAACGGTGATCAATACGCGGCCGGCGATCTCATACTACAATGACAACAATCCGGACTGGATGAATGTCATGATTTTTTACCATGTGCTGGCCCATATCGATTTTTTCCAGAACAATTTGTATTTTCGGCACACCTGGGATTATGACTTCACCGGCCGCGCGCTTTCGGATAAACGCATGATCGCTAAATTCAGGTCCGAAAAAGGCCGCTGGCTGGATTATGTCATTGAGTTTGCCCGCGGCATCGATAATCTGGTGGGATACCACTATGAGCTTTCGGCTATGAACCGGCCGCCGGTGACGACCAAATCGAAGATGCTGGATTTTTATTTTGGTGACTTTTTGCAATCCATTAAAAAAATAAAAGTAACTGAATACATAAAAGAAATCGAAAGATACAATGATTGCACCAAAACCAGCAAAACCCACGGTGAAAAAGCCTTTTTTGCGGAAGTGTTCCGAAAATATCCGGAGTTTGATGCCATTTATAAAAGAAGCCTTAAGGAAAATTCTAATCACCGGCTGGATTTGATGCAGCATATCCTGGAACATTCCGATTTTTTAAATAAAGAAGAAAACCGCTGGATGAAACCGGTTATCGAGGCGGTTCGCAAAACCTCTTTGTTTTTCCAGCCCCAGATTCGAACAAAGATCATGAATGAGGGCTGGGCCAGCTACTGGCACGAAAAGCTGTTTCTGCAGGATGACCGCATCGAAGGACACGAGGTCGACTTTGCCCGCACCAACGCCTTTGTCACGTCATTGCCGCGGGTGGGGATGAATCCCTATGCTCTGGGAATGCGGATTTTCCACTACATCGAGGAGCTGGTGGATAAAGGCAAGTATTCCATTGAGTTTAAGCGGCTGCTAGATGCCAGGGAAAGAGAAAAGTTTGATGCCAAAACCGGAGCCGGCAAAGCGTTTGTTTATAAAGTTCGCGAAAACCTAAACGATTTTATGTTTATCAACACATTTGTGGATCAGGATTTTATCAATCGCACGAACCTGTTTGTGGCCGGCAAACGGCTCAACCAGAACAAGGGCGTTTGGGAGTATTTTATCAAAAGCCGTAAAGCAAAAGATTATCGCCAGATGCTCTTTGATATGCTTTATCATCCGCCCCACATCACCATTGATCCGGAAAAATCCAAAAACGGCGACCTTTATTTGAACCACCACTTCGAGGGCAAACCGCTGGTTAAAGATTTTATTGCCAATACCATGATGGGAATCGAATATTTGTGGGGAGCACCCGTCAAGCTGGAGACCCGTGAAGTTGAAAAAGTCGAATCCCAAAAAATGCAAATCCCGATTCCCGGCCTGACGATGCCATTGGAGGATGACGGTAAACAAATGGAAATAAAATGGCAGCAGGTATTATACACGATGAAAGACCGCAAGCTTTCCAAAAAGACGTTAACGAACTCAGATGTCGACCAAGCTGCAGCAAGCTAAAACCGGAGACACTTCATGGGCAAAGTGAAAAAGGCCATACGGGCTTTGAAAAAAGAGGAAAAGACCGCCAAAGAAGAAGTCAACGCTGAGGATAGTATTCAAAAGGCCATGCTCAATCTCAATCAGAGCATGAGCACCCAGGAACAGCGCACCTCGATTCCCTTTGAGGCGTTTCTCAACGTACTGGTTGCCGAACCCAAAATCGTGATGCGCAATATTTTTCAGGTGTTTCACGATATGATGAAAGCCTATGTCGACGAAGGTGTTGATGAATACCCCGATGATCCCGAATCCATCGATTATGCCTATTACGATTGCAGCAAGCTGTTTGTGGAAGGTACAGACAACCCTTTTTTTGCAGACCGCTTGTTCGCAAACCGACTGGTCAAACTCGTGGAAGCGCTAAAGCGAGGCACCCAGCAAAATAAGATCTATATCTTTAAAGGCCCGCCCGGTTGCGGCAAAAGCACCTTTTTAAATAATATGCTCACCAAGTTTGAGGAATATGCCAATACCGATGCCGGTGTACGCTATGAAACCGTCTGGCGTTTTGATCGCAAGATTTTCGGCCAATTCAGAGATTATGAGATCCATCCCATACTCAAGCAGCTATCCAACCTGCTGGAAGATTCCGCCCCGGATATGCATGATTCAACCGGCAATAAAAGTTTGCTGGATTCATCTGGCAACGCCGAAGAAATGCTCGATGATTCCCACACAGCTTATATGGCGGAAGACTATGTTGAAGTCCCCTGCCCGAGTCATGACAACCCCCTCCTGATGATTCCCAAACATTATCGGCGGGAATTTTTTGACGATTTATTCAAGAACGATAAGTTCAAATGGCAGCTTTCCACCGAAAAAGAATTTGAGTGGTTATTCAAAGCCCAACCGTGTACGATTTGCAGTTCATTGTATGAAGCACTTTTAGGCCGGCTCAAAAGCCCGCAGCAGGTATTTGAGATGCTGTATGCGCGACCGTACCGCTTCAGCCGGCGCCTGGGGGAAGGTATCAGTGTGTTTAACCCCGGCGATCATCCCTTAAAACAAAATGTGATGAGCAATATGATGCTCCAGCGGCGGATCAACAATTTACTGAAAGACAGCAACCTGGTCAAATACATCTTTTCCCAGTATGCCAAAACCAATAACGGGGTTTATGCCCTGATGGACATCAAATCTCACAATACCGAGCGCTTAATTGAGTTGCACAACATTATCAGTGAAGGTGTCCATAAGGTGGAAGACATCGAGGAGAACGTCAATTCCCTGCTGCTGGCAGTGATGAACCCTGAGGATGAAAAAAACATCCAGGGTTTTCAATCCTTCCTGGACCGGGTGCAATACATCAAGATCCCGTATGTTATGGACCTCTCAACCGAAGTGGAAATCTACCGCAATATTTTCGGCCGGCACATTGATGAACGCTTCCTGCCGAGGGTGCTTCACAATTTTGCCCGGGTCATTATTTCCACCCGTCTGAATACCAAATCCGACGCTATGCTGGAATGGATCAGTGAACCGGCACGTTATCGTCTTTTTTGTGATGAAAAATTGCAGCTGTTAAAAATGGAAATCTACACCGGATATATTCCCGACTGGCTGATGGAAAAAGACCGCAAACGGCTAACGGCCAAGCGGCGGCGGAAAATCATTGCCGAATCTGAAAAAGAAGGCGATCACGGCATCTCCGGCCGTGATTCAATTAACATATTCAATCTATTTTACTCGACTTACGGTAAAGAAGACAAGCTCATCAACATGTCGGATTTGTGCAATTTCTTTTCCAAAGCCCGCAAAGAAATAAGGGATCTGATACCCGGGGGATTTTTGGATTCGCTTCTGCGGATGTATGATTACACTATCCTGCAGGAAGTCAAAGAGTCGCTCTACTATTACAATGAAGAACAGATTTCCAGAGAGATTCAAAATTACCTGTTTGCCATTAATTTTGAAATCGGTTCGGTAGAAACCTGTACCTACACCGGCGAAAAACTGGAAATTACCGAAGAGTTTTTAGAGGGTATCGAAAGCAAATTGATAGGGCCCAAAGCAGACCAGAATCAACGTAAGGTTTTTCGAGAAGAGACCCAGAAAGAATACACCACCAAAACGCTGACCCAGGAGATCATAGTGGAGAACGTTCCAATCGCAGAAACAAAGATTTATCGGTCCATGCACGACCGCTACGTGCACAATTTAAAGGAAAAAGTGCTGGAACCTTTTCTTGAAAACGAAAACTTTCGCCGCGCCATCAAGGATTACGATGGGGAGGATTTTAAAACCTATGATAAACGGATCAGAGACGATGTGACCTATCTGATCAACAATTTGTGCGAAAAATGCAGGTATACGGAACAGAGCGCCAAGGAAATATGCATTTACGTCATCGATAACGACCTGGCAAAGAAGTTTGCCGAGGCCTAAAGAGGGAATTTGGGGGATTAAATTAAGCGTAATTTTCTCAAGGACCCACCGGATAAATAATTAGCCATTCCTTGCTTTCCCAGCCCGCCATCCGACCGCCTTTGCCGGTGCTGACAGGCGCAGGTTCATGACCATGGTGGTTCGCTTCCAAGCCGCCCTTATGGGCAACTCATTTCTGCCATCTGCCCTTGATCCAATCCGGACATTTACCGGTTGGTTTGTATCTGCGCTTTTAGACAATCGCAGTATTCATCAAAAATAAAGTACATACAGCGATGTTCATAGCTTGATTTTTCAAAAAAACTGCATTTTTCCTGTTGTTTTGAATCTTCAGCGCTGCAGATGGACATTTTTTCCATTTTGCAGTAATTGGTTTCAGAACAACTCATCTCGATTGCCTCCTGATCCAGACCATAAAAAACAGCGTCAATAGAGATTGATTTGTCGATAAATGCTTGGCGAAAAAATTGCTGCACACGGCTTTTACCCATAGTTAAAAAGCAGAATTCATGCCAATTTGTTCATTCAACCGTATCTTTTTTATTTCACGAATAAGTGCAACGGGTTAGCCAAAATCAGGGCCGGGCTAATCTTTGTAGGATGGTCAAAGGTTGTCAAATCATTGACCATCTGCGGTACCGGCGCATGAAACCGGATAAATCCATTATTTGTTGGTAACAGTGACCAAACGCTGAAAGTCGATACTTCAGGTTGAACTTTAAGGTTAATCTGATTATGTTATCCTTAATTTCGGCAAATTTTACCGAAAATTATGAATATATTTTCTCATGGGATGGGAAAAAAGATGGAATGGCTTGAAGAAAAAAAGCGCCAGACGCAAATTAACAACGACCCCAAAAGTGCCGATGAGGCCTACTTCGGTTATGAGCGCATCAACCCCGTGGATAAAACCGATCGGATATTACAGCATTTTAGCTCCGTAGCCCGTCATTATGACTTTATGAATACCCTGTTAAGTTTCGGTATTCATTACGCCTGGAAGCGCACGGCGGTCAGACTGTTAAAATTGTCCTCCGGGGATCGCGTACTGGACGTGTGCGGCGGAACCGGCGATCTGGCGATTCTGGCTGCCAAAAAGGTCGGGCCGGCGGGCCGAGTTGTTATTTACGATATCAATCGAGCCATGATACAGGCGGGCCTGCACAAAGTTATCAATACCGAAATTGAAACCCGTTTGCGGCATGTACAGGGTAATGCCGAGTGCATTTCCTTTCCCGACAGACATTTCGAAGCTGCAATGGTCGGATTCGGCATCCGCAATGTCACTCATATGAAAAAGGGGTTTGAAGAAATGTATCGTGTGTTGAAGCCCGGCGGGAAAATGATGTGCCTGGAGTTTTCAAAACCGACCTGGCCGGTTTTTCGCTGGCTTTATGATTTCTATTCGTTTTATATCATGCCGTTTCTGGGGGAACTGATTGCCGGTTCCAGAAAAGCCTATACCCACCTGCCGGAATCCATTCGAATGTTTCCGCTGCCGGACGAACTTTCAGAACTACTCGAAACAATCGGGTTTTCGCAGGTAACCTACCGCAGCCTGACCAACGGAATCGCAGTCATTCATCTCGCAGTCAAGTAAGCAGCGTTTTCAACGCTCGAGTCGAATTGCGGCCGGAGGCCGCTTTCACAAGAGGTTTGAGAAAAGATGATACTGAACCTAATCGAGCGCTGGGTTGTAAACAGCCCGGTAAAACGAATCAGACAGCATCTGGTTATGCAGTGGTTTAAAAGCACGGTGGCCGTAAAGGCCGGCACCACCATTTTAGAAGTGGGTTGTGGACGCGGTGTCGGCGCCAAGCTCATTTACGAAACCTATCAACCCGCCCACCTTTATCTTCTGGATTTGGACCTTCGAATGATCAAAAAAGCCGAACGGTGGTTAAACGGCGAAAATGAAAAACCCCTCTACTTTTGTGTTGGGGATGCAGCCAGACTCCCGTTAAAAGACGATTCTTTAGATGCGGTTTTCGGTTTTGGATTTTTGCATCACGTGCCGGCCTGGCGCAATGGCCTGGCTGAAGTTGCCCGGGTGCTGAAAAACGGCGGTGTCTATTTTATGGAAGAATACTATCCTGGCCTTTATCAAAATTTTATCACCAAACATATCCTGGTCCACCCGCATCGTGATCGCTTCAACAGCCAGGATTTGCATCAGGCATTTCAAAACGCCAGCCTGACCTTAACGCATACCTTTGAATTGAAACGCATGGGAATTCTGGGGGTGGGCGTCAAAGCCGACGGTCTGTCCATCTCCTGCAAGCGCCACGAATCCGCCTGCCGGTTTTAGTCTTTTTCGACAGGGAAAGTGAGAGAAGCCCCAAACCATCCAATAACGACCACTATCGGAAAAAGGGAAACAATAAGCAGCAAATAAATGATATTGACCCCCTGGATGGAGTCCATCACATTGGGTACGTTGAGGCGCCAGATGAAAGTAATAATCTGGGCCACAAGCAGAATCAGAGAAAGGGGAATTTTGACCTTCACCGCTGTAAGCGGTTGGGCCATGTAGTTGAGCCACCAGGCATATAACCCGGTGGCAATGGCCACGGCTGTGAACAAAATCCCGGCTCCCAGACAGTGCAGGGCCGTTATCTCCAGAGATTTAATACCGGTCATCAGGTACAGAATATTGAAAATCGTTGTGGAAAACGCAAAAACAATCGGAAAGTGCACGGTCATGGGATGGGGATGACGTCTGAGCATGGGGACTTTTGCCAACAGCCAGGCTAACGCCTGGGGAATTTCTAATTCCACGACTTCTTTTTTCAGCGTACCGACCTGAGGATATCGATCTAAAACATCGGATTCATGTGGCGCCCCCTGGATATCGGCTGTCAGATCCTGGCCCGCATGATGGCGCTTCATGTGCAGACCGCCCCACCAGAGCTTGCTGTTGGTAACATCATAGACTTTGCCTTTATAAGCAACATACACAGGTCCGCCTTCGTTACCATTAATTTTTTCCAATTCGGCAATTTCAAATTCCTGCATAAAAGGCCTCCTCAAATATGCCAGATTAGATTAACAGCTTGATGACGACAACAGCAAGCAGCGCCAGCGGGTAATAACTGGCTTTGTTGAAAAGCATCATGGCATGGGAATTTTCCTCCGTTCGGTATAACTTGATTGTCGGCAGCAAAAGAAAATAAAACCCCACAAAAGCAAAGGCGATTATAAATGGAAGCTCGAAAACGATATTAGATAAAATCAACAAAACGCCCGATAAAATGACCGTCAGAATAATGGAACCGAAAATAATGACGTTGGCCTGTTCAGCCCCGAAGCGAATAGGGATTGTCCGGGCTCCGAAACGGACATCTTCTTCTATATCGATCCAATCATTGGGAACATTCTGGCCGCCGATTTCCCAGAAAAATATTAGAAAAAATAAAAGACTCAGATAGGATGCAGAAGGATTCGGATCGACGGCAAATACAGCTGCGATCGGGCCGGCGGCTTTAACGACGCCGCTGAGAAGCGTACGCGAAGGGCTGATGTTCCACATTAAGCAATAGATGGTTTCAAGTATACAGCCGCCAACAAATATCAAAACACATATCGGGTTTAACAGGTAGGCGCCAATTAAGGCCAAAAGCGCCCAGGCAACCGCCCAAACAAGTCCTTCTTTAAAGCTCAGGAGTCCACGGGCCAGCGGGTGGCGCACAAGCATCGCATCGAGATCTTCGCAATCATCAATCTCCCGCAAATTTCCCTGTTGAACTTTCTTTTTATCGGAACGGTAGCCAATCACATCATTGAGGGCATAAACAGCGGTATAGCCGGCAAAGACTGTAATCAGCCCCAGACCGATTATTTTAAATGAAGGGAAATCGCCCAGCCACAGCAGTGAGGCCAGGGCGGCAGTGCACATATCCAGCAGCCCATGGGGAGTTCTGGAGAGTGCCCAGAAAAGCTTCAGGCGGGCAATGCCTGTAAAATCATACCGGCACGACGTTTCGGCCATTGACTTCATCCTTCCTGAAGCTTGCAGTCTTGGTCCCATTCAGGACAGGCCGACTTCATTTCGGCCGTGTACTTTTGCATGCACTCAGCGCAATCCATATCAAAATTGGGAACATCCCCGTATTTTGCCTTAATCTCCTCGGCTGAAAGCACGGTTAACTCAGTACAGCCGCATTGCGGACAGGCGGTTTTAATCTGATAAGTTTTTCTGGCCATACAGTTCCTCCTTTTCCTTGAAATGGCAAAAGCTTTTTGTTTTAGCTCTCGAACGGCCTTGCGTATCAGCGGTGTTGTGTATTATTCAAATTGATTCTGCAGCCAATCGTTGAATTCTTTTTCACTTAGAATCTTTTCTTCAAGTAAAACTTCCCGAATGGTTTTGCCGGATTCATGGGCCTTTTTGGAAACCGCGGCAGCCTTGTCATACCCGATCTTTGGAATCAGGCCGGTCGCCAACGCCAGGCTTTTTTCAATATAGCCCTCGCAAGTTTCCGCGTTGGCGCTGATTCCGTCAATACATTTTTTTGCAAACACATCGGCTGCCGATGCCAGCAGGTCAATGGATTGCAGCAGATTGTAAGCCGTTACCGGCAACATCACGTTGAGCTCAAAATTGCCGGCCTGTCCCCCCATCATAATGGTGGTGTCATTGCCCATCACCTGTGCAGCCACCTGAATGACGGCTTCGGGAATCACTGGATTGACCTTGCCCGGCATCATCGAAGAACCCGGCTGCAAAGATGGCAGGCTGATCTCGCCGATGCCGCATCTGGGGCCTGAAGCCAGCCAGCGAATATCGTTTGCAATTTTAACCAAACTCACTGCCAGGGTTTTCAAAACCCCGCTGGTCTCAACGGCGGCATCCCGGGCGGCCTGGGCTTCGAAATGATTGGCCGCTTCCTGAAACGAGATATTCGTTTGAACGGAGATCAACGCAATCACTTTTGCGGCAAATTCCGGCTGGGCATTGACACCGGTTCCCACGGCCGTACCGCCCAGGGCCAGCTCGCAAAGCCGCTCCTCGGCTGCGGCTATCCGTTTCAGGCCCAGTTCGATCTGGCGGGCATAGCCGGAAAATTCCTGGCCCAGCAGCATGGGAACCGCATCCTGCAAATGGGTCCGGCCAATCTTATGTATATTTGCAAATTTTTTGGCCTTCTTCGCCAGGGATTGTCGAAGCAAATCAAGGGAAGGAACGAGGTGCTCCCGGATGGACATCAGGGCGGCAATATGGATCACCGAAGGAATTACATCATTGCTCGATTGGCTTAGATTGACATGATCATTGGGATGGACCGGGGACTTGCCGCTCTTTTTCCCGCTTAAAATTTCATTGGCACGGCAGGCAACAACCTCATTCATATTCATGTTGGTTGAGGTGCCGGAGCCGGTTTGAAACACATTGACCACGAACTGGTCGTCAAGCTGACCGGCGATGACTTCCTGGGCGGCCGCCGCAATCGCATCGGCCAGTTTCGAATCCAATAATCCCAGCTCCTGGTTTACCCGAGCGGCACACTTTTTGACCCGTGCTAGGGCACGAATAAAAGATGCCGGAAGTTTTAAATCACCAATGGGGAAGTTATCGACCGCCCGCTGGGTTTGGGGGCCGTAGTAGGCGGTTTCCGGAACCCTAACGGTTCCCATGGTGTCTTTTTCTTTCCGGTATTTCATATTTGAATAATCTAGTATTGGTTCAGGGTTCTGGGTTCAGAGGTTCAAGGGTTGCACAGGAGGTCTTCAACATCACACCTAACCTCT
>CBDUUO010000037.1:0-13448 GCA_965370395.1 uncultured bacterium | reverse complement strand
TCCGAGGCAATGACCCGCTTCGGCACCTCTCTTCGTCTAGGCATATGTAACTCCGATTTAGGGATTTGGGAATTTAGGAATTTAAGAATTTTAATTTGAACGACCCGCTAATCCCTGAATTCCTCAATTCCTGAATTCCTGAATTCTAATTATTTCGGTTTTTTGGCCCCATATTTGGAGCGACTCTGTTTGCGGTCTTCAACCCCGAGCGTATCCAGGGTGCCACGAACAATATGATAGCGAACGCCGGGCAGATCCTTGACCCGACCCCCGCGCACTAAAACCACCGAATGTTCCTGTAGATTATGGCCGATGCCGGGGATATATGCAGTGACCTCAACACCGGTGGTCAATCTGACGCGCGCCACCTTCCGTAATGCCGAATTGGGCTTTTTGGGAGTCGATGTATACACCCGGGTGCAAACACCGCGCTTCTGGGGTGCACCCTTCAGCGCCGGCGTGGTAATTTTTCTTTTGATGGTCTTTCGGCCTTTACGAACTAACTGATTTATGGTTGGCATAATCTCCTGGCAATCCTCTTTTTTCTTCTAAGATTCCAAACTTGGTAAAATGTTGGTATTTATACAGGAAACATACTATTGTCAAGTGTTTTGTTAAAATTTAAAATAAAAATTCATGGCCTTGCCCTCGATGAACATGAAATCCTGTGATTTAATCAGCCATTTCGACAGAAACGTCATCGTAAGCTCTTAAACCCGTTCCGGCAGGAATGAGGCGACCCATAATCACGTTTTCTTTGAGTCCTCTCAAACTGTCCACCGATCCGGCTACACTGGCATCCGTAAGGACCTTGGTTGTTTCCTGGAATGAAGCTGCCGAAATAAAACTGTCCGTACTCAAAGATGCCTTGGTGATGCCCAGAATCAGCGGCTCGGCCGTAGCCGGTTTGCCGCCTTTTTCGATCACGGCCTTATTGGCCGCTTCAAATTTGATGCGATCAACCTGTTCTTCGGTGATAAAATCGCTATCACCGACGCTTAAGACCTTCACCCGCCGCATCATCTGCCGGACAATCACCTCGATGTGTTTATCATTGATACGAACACCCTGCAGGCGGTAGACCTCTTGAACTTCATCGACCAGATAACGGGCCAGCGCGACTTCACCTTTAATACTCAAGATGTCCTGGGGAACCGCTGACCCGCCGATCAAAGGCTCACCGGCACGAATATAATCGCCTTCGTACACATTAATATGCTTGCCCCGCGGAATCAGGTATTCCTTCTTATCACCGACATCAATCGGGGTGATGGTCACTCTCTGCTTGCCTTTTTTGGTGCTTTTTGAGATCGAGACATATCCGTCAATTTGACTTAACACCGCCACCTCTTTAGGTTTCCGGACTTCGAAAAGCTCGGCGACTCGCGGCAAACCACCGGTGATGTCTTTGGTCTTGGTGGTCGCTCTTGGCAGTTTGGCAACCACATCACCGGCCTTGACAGTATCGGTTTCCTCTACAAGCAAAATGGCATTGACCGGTAAAATATAGCGAGCCATCGCCGATGATCCGGACAGTTTGGCCGTTTTCCCATCCCGGTCCTTAATGGATATGCGCGGACGCTCATCAGCACTTCTGGATTCAATGATGGTCTGGCTTGACTTGCCGGTTACCGGATCCACCTTTTCCTGCATGGTCTGTCCGGCAATGATGTCACCGAATTTAACGGTTCCATCGACCTCGGAGATGATCGGGGTGGTAAATGGATCCCAGGTGGCCAGCAGATCACCGGCTTTGACTTTCCCACCGTCTTTCACCTGAATATGGGCACCGTAAATGACCGGAAAGGTTTCCAGTTCACGGCCGGTCTTGCTGATAATGGTAAACTTGCCGCCCCGGCGGTTCATGACCACCTGCTGGCCTTCGGAATTTTGGGATACATTGAGGTCAATATACTTAATCTTGCCGTCGGTGCGGGCGCGAATATCCGCCTGCTCTACCCGCCGGCTGGCGGTACCGCCAATATGAAATGTACGCATGGTCAGCTGGGTGCCGGGTTCGCCGATGGACTGGGCGGCCAGAATCCCGACAGCTTGACCGATTTCCACCCGGCGGCCGTGCGCCAGATCGCGGCCATAGCATTTGCTGCACACCCCTATTTTGGCTCTACAGGTCAAAACCGATCGGAGCTTGATGTTGGAGACACCGCTTTCTTCAATTTTTTGGACAGCGGCCTCATCAATGTCATCGCCGGCTTGCGCCACCACCTCGTCTGTGTATGGATCATGGACATCTTCCGCCAGGGTCCGGCCTAAAATGCGTTCACCCAATCGCTGGATGATTTCACCGCCTTCCATCAACGGTTCCACGTCAACCCCCACAGTGGTGCCGCAGTCGGGCTCGGTAACCACACAATCCTGGGCAACATCGGCCAGCCTGCGGGTCAGATACCCGGAATTGGCAGTTTTCAAAGCCGTGTCTGCCAATCCTTTACGCGCACCGTGGGTTGAGATGAAATATTGCAGCACCGAAAGTCCCTCCCGGAAATTGGCGCTAATCGGCGTTTCAATAATTTCCCCGGACGGCTTGGCCATCAGACCCCGCATCCCGGCAAGCTGACGCATCTGGTCTTTGCTGCCCCGGGCTCCGGAGTCGGCCATCATGAAAATGGGGTTGAAACTTTCAGTTGGACTGGATTTGAGTTTCTTTTTCATTCCCGCTTTGCTGTCTTTATCTACAGCGCGCTCCAGTTTCATGGCCTCCATCATTTCATCGGCGACATCATCAGTGGCTTTGGCCCAGATATCGACGACCTTATTATACTTCTCACCCTGAGTAATAAGGCCCTCGGTGTACTGCCGACCGATCTCCAACACCTGAGATTCAGCCTTTTTTAAGATATCCCATTTGGCCGCCGGAATGATCATATCGTCAATCGCAATGGACAGGCCGCCCTGAGTTGAATATTTGTACCCGACATCCTTGAGACGATCCGAAAGAATAACGGTGGCTTTAGACCCCAAATGCCGGTAGACGTAATCCACCAGCTGACGCAGCATCTTTTTATCCATCACTTCATTGACAATATCGTAAGGGATTGCGGGCTCTTTGGATATAATTTCAAAATAATGGTAAGCATTATCAGCAAATATAACGTTGCTGGTATCCCCGGCCTTAAGAGAGAACAAGGCCTCAATATCGGCTTCCTGACCGCCGAATAAACTGCGAAATTCGTTGAAAGTGAGTTTTCCGATAAACCCTTTATTTTTCTGATCAGAGCTCTGGGAATATTTTTTGACGAGACCGGCAAACGCATTGCCATTATTAATTCGATCCAAAACCTCGAGGGCTTCTTCTTCAGTGCCCACCTGGATGTGGCGCAGTTCCAGAATATCGACCTGGGGGATGATCTCCCACAGAAGTACTCTGCCAACCGTTGTTTCATAGCGTTTACCGTGCATGCGAACGGTAATTTTGGCGTGCAAATCAACTTCTGTGGCATCGTAGGCGGCTTGGACCTCTTCGACATTCGCAAAGATCTTGCCTTCGCCTTTACGACCGGCAACACCCCGGGTCATATAATAGGTGCCCAGCACAATATCCTGGCTCGGCACAATAATCGGACTTCCGTTGGCCGGTGATAAAATGTTGTTACTGGAAAGCATCAGCACCCGGGCCTCGATCTGTGATTCAACCGATAGCGGAATGTGGACCGCCATCTGATCGCCGTCAAAGTCTGCATTGAAGGCCGTACAAACCAGCGGATGCAGCTGAATGGCTTTACCTTCGATCAAAATCGGCTCAAACGCCTGAATACCGAGCCGATGCAGCGTTGGCGCGCGGTTCAGCAACACCGGATATTCTTTTACCACCTCATCCAGTGTATCCCAGACCTCGGGAATTTCCCGCTCCACGATTTTCTTGGCACTTTTAACCGTCGATACGAGACCTTTTTGTTCCAATCGAAAATAGACAAACGGTTTAAACAGTTCCAGCGCCATTTTTTTGGGCAAACCACACTGATGCAGCCTTAAGTCCGGTCCGACAGTAATTACGGTGCGCCCGGAATAATCCACGCGTTTGCCCAGCAGGTTCTGCCGAAAACGGCCTTGTTTGCCTTTCAAGGTGTCACTTAGCGATTTCAACGGCCGTTTATTGGTCCCGGTTATCACCCGGCCGTGGCGCCCGTTGTCAAAAAGGACGTCGACGGATTCCTGCAGCATCCGTTTTTCATTGCGTACGATAATGTCCGGTGCTTTGAGATCGATAAGTCGTTTGAGACGATTGTTACGATTAATCACGCGGCGATACAGATCATTGAGGTCTGATGTCGCGAAGCGGCCTCCTTCCAGAGGTACCAGCGGTCGCAAATCGGGAGGAAGGACCGGAATCACATCCATCACCATCCAGATCGGATTAATTCCGGATTTTCGAAACGCATCGACAATCTTCAGCCGCTTGGACAGCTTCTGCCGTTTGGCAACCGATCCGGTGGCTTTAATGTCCGCTTTTAGTTCATTGTACAAATCCTCCAGGTTAATGCTTTCCAGCAGTGCCCGAACCGCCTCGGCTCCGATGCCGGCATCGAACTTCGAATCGTATTCTTCCAATGCTTCCAGATACTTTTCGTCCGAAAGCAATTGACCTTTTGTCAGCGGCGTGTTTTTGGGATCCAGCACGATATAGCTATCAAAATACAGAACCTTTTCCATATTTTTTAAGGTCAAATCAAGCAGGTTACCGATCTTGCTGGGCAAACTTTTTAGAAACCAGATATGAGCGACCGGAGTGGCCAACTCGATATGCGCCATGCGTTCACGTCGCACTTTGGATTGAATGACTTCTACGCCGCATTTTTCGCAAATGACACCCCGGTGTTTCATGCGTTTGTATTTACCGCAATTGCATTCATAGTCTTTGGTGGGGCCAAAAATTTTGGCACAAAACAGCCCGTCGCGTTCGGGCTTAAAGGTTCGGTAATTGATGGTTTCCGGCTTTTTGATCTCGCCATGCGACCATTTGCGAATTTGTTCCGGCGAAGCCAGTGCAATTCGAATACCGCAATACTTTCTTGGATCAGTCGGTTTAGCGAAAAAATCGTAAAGAGTTTCCATAACGAATTCCTATAATGTTTGGTTGATTTCGAAAATCTAACCTGCCAATATACCCATTACCCATCTGGGGTCTTTATGAGCTTTTGGTTTCCATATCGCCTTTTTCTAATAGCGCAATATCCAGCCCCAGAGCCTGCAATTCTTTGGTCATGACCCGGAAAGATTCGGGAATCCCGGGTTCCAAAACGTTCTGGCCCTTGACAATCTTCTCATACATGCGCGTCCGCCCGGCCATGTCATCTGATTTCACGGTCAAAAATTCCTGCAGGGCATAAGCGGCGCCGTAAGCTTCCATGGCCCAGACTTCCATTTCACCCAGGCGCTGGCCGCCGAATTGGGCTTTCCCGCCCAGCGGCTGCTGGGTCACCAGCGAATACGGGCCAATCGAACGGGCATGAATTTTGTCATCCACTAGATGATGCAGTTTCATAACGTACATGGTACCCACGGTGACCTTGTCATCAAAAGACTCACCGCTGCGGCCGTCGAAGAGTGTTGCCTGACCGGTTTGTTCAAGCCCGGCTTCTTTCAGCAACAATTTTATTTCATCTTCTTTGGCACCATCAAAAACCGGTGTGGCCATGTGAACCCCGTCTTTATAAAAGCCAGCAAAATCGACAAGCTGCTTTTCATCCATGTCGGTAATCATTTTTCGCTCGGCCGAGGTTTCAAAAATCTTTTTCATTTTTTCGCGCACGGCTTTATATTTTTGCTCCTCGATCAGATCGTTCAACTGATCACCGAGCCCCTTGGCCGCGCGGCCAAGATGAATTTCCAATATCTGGCCGACATTCATACGCGAAGGAACCCCCAGCGGGTTGAGCACCATGTCCACCGGCTTACCGTTTTCGAAATAAGGTAAATCCTCCATGGGCAAAATCCGGGATACGACCCCCTTGTTTCCGTGGCGACCCGCCATTTTATCTCCCACAGACAGTTTGCGTTTCATGGCCACATAAACTTTAACCATTTTGATGACACCGGGCGGCAGATCATCACCCTTTTCGTAGCGAGTGACCTGCTGTTCAAAAGCCAGTCGACAGAGCTCGCGCTGATCCCGGTAGCGCTCAAGCAGTTCATGGACTTGCTGGCTGATTTTGGGGTCTTTCAAAACCAGGCCTTCCAGCTGGGCCAGCGGGATATTTGCCAGGCTTTCCGGATCGATTTTAGCCCCGTTTTCGATGAAAACCTTCTTTGCTTTTTTCAAGGCTGCCATGGCCTTTTTGCCAATCAGCAGATCCTCCAGCTGCGCACGAACCACTTCTTCAATCACTGCCAGCTCATCATTACGATCTTTTTCAAGGGAAACAATTTCTTCGTCTTCGATCAGGCGCGTGCGGTCATCTTTATCAATTCCCCGCCTTGAAAATACTTTCGCATCGACAACAATCCCCTGAACCCCGGGCGGCACCCGTAAAGAGGTGTCTTTAACGTCGCCGGCTTTTTCTCCGAAGATGGCACGCAGCAGTTTTTCTTCAGGAGAGAGCTGGGTCTCGCCTTTTGGGGTAATTTTACCAACCAGTACGTCGGCCTGCTGCACTTCGGCGCCAAGACGAATAATTCCGCTGTCGTCCAAATTTTTTAAGGCTTCTTCACCCACATTGGGAATATCGCGAGTAATTTCTTCTTTTCCCAGCTTGGTATCTCTGGCGACAACTTCAAATTCTTCTATATGTACCGAAGTGTAAACACCGTCGCGCACCAGTCTTTCGCTTACCAGAATGGAATCCTCGAAGTTATACCCGCCCCAGGGCATAAAAGCCACCGTGACATTCTTCCCCAAGGCCAGTTCACCCTGATCCGTTGCCGGACCATCAGCAATGATTTCGCCGGCCTTTACAAAATCGCCTTTGCGAACAATTGGGCGATGGTTAAAACAGGTGTTTTGATTGGAACGGATGAATTTGGAAAGATTATAAATGCTGACATCCTTTTCAGAAGGCGTGTCTGCCGGATGATGCTTTAAGACAATCCGTGCGGCATCCACACCGACCACTTCCGCATCCCGCTTGGCAACCACAGCAACTCCGGAATCTCTTGCCACTACCCCTTCGATACCGGTCCCCACCAGAGGTGCGCTATTAATAAGCAGTGGGACTGCCTGGCGTTGCATGTTGGAACCCATCAACGCCCGGTTGGCATCATCGTTTTCCAAAAACGGGATCAGAGAGGCCGAAACGCTAACCAGCTGATTCGGTGAAATATCCATGAGGTCGATGTGGTCTTTTTCGATCATCATAAATTCCCCGGCAACCCGTGAGGTCACCACCGGATTGACATACTCGCCTTTTTTATCAATGGGGGCGTTGGCCTGGGCGATGGGGTGATCCTTTTCTTCAAATGCATCGAGAAATTTGACTTTATCGGTGACTTTGGCATTTTCCACCACCCGGTAAGGGGTTTCAACAAAGCCATAGGGGTTTACACGTGCATAGGTGCTCAACGAAACAATCAGACCGATATTGGGCCCTTCCGGGGTTTCGATGGGGCAGATGCGCCCGTAATGGGAAGGATGGACATCCCGGACCTCAAAGCCTGCCCGTTCCCGTGTAAGCCCACCGGGCCCCAATGCACTGAGTCGCCGCTTATGGGTCGTCTCGGAAAGCGGGTTGGTCTGATCCATAAACTGCGACAGCTGACTGGTGCCGAAAAATTCCTTTACAACTGCAGATACGGGCTTGGGATTCACCAGATCGTGAGGCATGAGCGCATCGACCTCCTGAAGGCTCATGCGTTCTTTAATTGCTCGCTCCATTCGGACCAGCCCGATGCGGTATTGATTTTCGAGCAGCTCGCCCACCGCGCGAACCCGGCGGTTGCCCAGGTGGTCAATATCATCCACCACACCCTGGGCATCCCGAAGTTGAATCAATGCTTTGGTCGTAAGTAAGATATCTTCTTTTCGTAAAATGTTTAAATTTATCTGACTGCTGATATCCAGGCGTTGATTTATTTTGAGCCGCCCCACACCGGAAAGATCATAATAGGTGGATTTAAAAAACAAATTATCAATAAAATCCTGAGCGACTTCCGGCGTAGCCGGATTTCCAGGCCTGAGCCGGCGATATATCTCAATCAGGGCTTCTTCTTTGGTTTCAACCTTATCGAGCAAAAGCGTCTTGCGGATTGAATCGCTGTTGGAAGCCACATCGACATACAGCAGATCAAATTCATTAATGCCGGCATCGCTGAGTTTGGTCAATACTTCCTCATCGATGGGTTCAGCAACTTTCACGATGGGTTCGTCATTATTTGGATCCACGATGGTATTGGCGAAAGCGCGGTCGATAATCTCCTCTACATTAATCGGGATTAATTTGGTATTACTGGAATTAAGGCGTTTAATGGCCTTTATGGTAAACACCCGGCCTTTTTTTACGATGACATCTCCGCCTTTGGGGTCACGCACCTCTTTGCTGGCCCGTTTGCCTTTAAGAAACGCCTCATTGAATTCCTTAAAATAACGCTTGCCCTTTACGATTATTTTTTCCGTCTCATAAAAATAGCTCAGCAGATCTTCGGTTGTGTAACCAAAAGCTTTAAACAACAACGTGACCGGAAACTTGCGGCGGCGATCAATGCGAATATGGACAATATCCTTATGATCAACTTCCATATCAATCCAGGAGCCGCGCACCGGTATAATTCGTGAGCTGTAAATAATTTTTCCGCTTGAGTGGGTTTTCCCCTTGTCATGGTCAAAAAATACACCGGAAGACCGGTGGAGTTGACTGACCACGACCCGCTCGGTTCCATTAATAATAAAGGTGCCTTTTCCCGTCATTAAGGGTATCGTACCAAAATATATTTCCTGCTCCTTAATGTCGCGGATGTTCGAAACCCCGGTTTCAACGTCAATTTCATAGACCACCAGTCTGACCGTAATCCGAACCGGTATCTCATAGGTCATTCCGCGGTGGACGCATTCCTCAATGCTGTGTTTTACCTCCCCGAATCGGTAAGACACGAATTCAAGGGATGCACTGCCGGTAAAATCTTTGATTGGAAAAACAGATTTAAAAACGGTTTGCAATCCGATATCCTCACGCTTTTCAGGAGGTGTATCCATTTGCAAAAACCGTTGAAAGGATTCTCGTTGCATCCCGATGAGATCCGGGATTCCCACGATCTGTTTTATCTTACCAAAATTTTTCCGAAACCGTTTGGGTGCCAACGCGCTTTTTGACATGCCATCTCCATTGTTTTTTGGGGTTATGAGTCGCTGGTGATGAGTTTTCGGAAAGAAACGAGAGCTTGCCAGCACAGGGCAAGGGGGCCATCATCGACCCCGATGAATTCCCCCCGTTACCCATTCCTTTTTCAGTGAATTTACTTGATCTCCACCTGAGCGCCAGCTTCTTCAAGTTGGGATTTAATCTTTTCAGCTTCTTCTTTGGCCACTCCTTCTTTGACCGGCTTGGGCACTTCGTCAACCAAAGCCTTGGCATCTTTCAGTCCCAGTCCGGTAATGACCCGCACTTCTTTAATGACCTGAATTTTCCTGTCTCCGGCTGCCGTGACAATGACATCAAACTCCGTCTTTTCCTCAGCCGGTGCTCCGGCAGCACCTTCAGCAGATCCGGCTGCCATCATGGCGACCGGTGCCGCTGCAGACACGCCAAATTTTTCTTCCATTTCTTTAACAAGCTCGCTGAGCTCAAGTACTGACATATCCGCTACAAATTCAATTACATCTTCTTTGGTAATACTTGCTTTCGCCATTTTCTTCCTCCAGTTTCATTAACAACATCATCCATAGATGGTTTTTAAAATCGTTACTAAATTAAGCTGCTTCTTTTTGATCTTTTACGGCCTGCAAGACATTCAGCAACCTTCTGGGAATTTCTGCCAACGTCCGTACAAATCCGGTTGGTACACTGTTCAGAGTTGAGACAAAGATGCCTAACAGAACTTCTCGCGACGGCAGGGCCGAAAGGGCTTTAATACTGTTTGCGTCAAGAATTTTGCCGTCCATGACTCCGACTTTGATTTCAAACACGTTGTTTTCTTTAGCAAATTCGGTTAAAATCTTTGCCGGGGCGACCGGGTCGCCATAACTCATGGCTACAGCGCTGGGGCCTTTAAACGCGTCCTTAATCAGCGCCACATCGGTTTCTTGCGAGGCTCGAATCAGAAGCGAATTTTTTGCGACCTGAAATTCGACCTCTTCTTGCCTGAGTTTTCGCCGCAGATCATTTATGGTGGTGACATCAAGACCTTTGTAATCTGTTACGATGACCACCGCAGCCTTCGAAAATCGTTCGTTTAAATTCTGCGCAATTCTTTTTTTCTCTTCTATGTTCACGTGTAACCTCACACCTCCTTTCCAAATCGATCTGACAAAACCGGAGGGATTGAAATTGCCGATTTCCAATTGACGATATGGCGCTTCTGCTGCGCACAGGGCTGGGCAGAAACGCGAATCACACAACTGTCTCGGCAGGCCGGCACAGCCGATTAAACGCAACCACAGTTACGATTCTGTGTTTGCGAACCTACGGTCTTTGACAGATGACCTTCAATTTTGCGCCGGATTCGACGCTGACGATGAAGCTAATTGAGCAAAAACAGCTCAATCAGGCGTTAATTGCATTTTTGTCATTCGTTATTAGCGGCAGATTATTTGAGCAAATCTTTTACTAGTGCTGCATCGATCTTAAGGCCGGGTCCCATGGTTGTCGAGATCGCAATGGTTTTAAGATAGGTGCCTTTACTAGAAGCCGGTTTGAGACGCATGATGGTGTCAAAAAAAGCAGCCATATTTTGAACAATTTTATCAACTCCAAAAGAAACTTTTCCCATGGGCGCATGCACGATCCCCGCTTTTTCAACTCTAAAGTCAATCTTCCCGGCTTTAAGATCATCGATCGCACGGGCCACATCAAATGTAACGGTTCCGCTTTTGGCATTGGGCATCAGCCCGCGGGGTCCCAACAGCTTGCCGATCTTTCCGACGGATCCCATCACATCCGGCGTGGCAATGGTCTTGTCAAATCCAAACCAGCCGCCTTTTATCTTTTCGATCATATCGTCATTACCGACAAAGTCGGCGCCGGCATCTGTGGCTTCTTTTTCTTTTTCCCCCTTGGCAAAGACTAAAATTTTTACCTCCTTGCCGGTACCATGTGGTAACACCACAGTGCCTCTAACCATCTGGTCGGCATGTCTGGGGTCAACACCCAGGCGAACTGCCAGGTCAACCGTTTCATCAAACTTGGCAAAAGCTGATTCCAACATCATCTTGACGGCATCGTTGAAACTGCCGATACCTTCCGAATCGATCCGTTTCTTGAATTCTGAATATTTCTTGCCCCTTTTCGACATCTTTATAACCTTCTCCCTCAATCGCGTTGCGAGTTTCAGGTTGCGTGTTGCGAATTGAAACTCTGTCTCACTCGAATCCCGCAACTCACCTCTCGCAACGGTAATATCTATCCGACTTCTATTCCCATGCTTCTTGCCGTACCTTCAATGATTTTGCAGGCGGCATCTAAATCATTGGCGTTTAAATCAACCATTTTCACCTTGGCAATTTCTTCGACTTGCTGGCGCGTAACCGACCCGACGCAATCCCGCAAGGGATCACCGGCCCCCTTAGCGATTTTGGCGGCCTTCTTCAGCAGCACCGCTGCAGGCGGTGTTTTAGTAATAAATGTAAAAGATCGATCCTGATAAACCGTTATCACTACCGGTATGATCATCCCTTCATCGTGGGTCGTCTTGGCATTAAACGCCTTGCAAAAATCCATAATATTAACGCCATGCTGGCCCAAGGCCGGACCGATGGGTGGCGACGGGTTGGCCTTTCCAGCCTCGACTTGCAATTTGATCATTGACAATACTTTTTTTGCCATTTGTGTTTTCTACTCCTGAACTCTAACTGAGCGAAAAGCGCTCAGTTAGTCGTTAATTGTTATAGTTTCTGAACCTGGACAAACTCTAATTCCACGGGTGTTGAGCGACCAAATATACTGACCAGCACTTTGATCTTTCCTTTTTCAGGATTGACTTCCTGAACCGTTCCATTGAAATTGGTAAATGGCCCGTCAATTACGCGAATCTCATCTCCGTGTTCAAAAAAATATTTGGGCTGCGGCTTCAGTTTGCCGGCTTCCATGCGATTCAAGATGCGGGCAGCCTCATCCTCAGACAGTGGTGTGGGTTTGCGCCGGCCGCCTAAAAATCCGGTTACTTTGGCAGTGTCATTGACGATATGCCAGGTTTCATCATCGAGATCGATCTGAACCAATATATAGCCCGGATAAAACTTTCTAGCCGATGTCTTGCGTTTGCCTTTTACCAGTTCAACAATTTCTTCGGTCGGCACAACAATCTCTCCAAATTTCTCAGCATGCGAGGAAGAGGCAATGCGTTCTTCCATGGCCGCTTTAACCTTGTTTTCAAAGCCCGAATAGACATGGATGATATACCATTTAAGCGCCAATCTTTTTCCTCCTTAGTTTTTTTGCAAGACTGCGCGTACCAAAGCGGACAAGCCGATATCAACGAATCCGAGAAAAAACGAAATAAGTAAAACCAATGCAATGACAACGACTGTGGAGCCGATTGTCTGCTTGCGGGAAGGCCACGTCACTTTTTTGAGCTCGATTTTGACCTCCCTTAAAAACTGGATAGACGAATCAAAAATATTGATCTTTGGTTTCGTTGCCGCAACGCTGGCAACCTGGGATTTCTTTTTGGATGTTGCCGTTTTTGCCGCCGGGATCTGTTTGCTCCGCACTGCTGCAGGAACAGTTATTTTGCCGGGCAGATCAATCGCAGTTTGACTCGTAGCGGAGGCTTCCGATCCGGCCTTTTTCTTCTTTTTCTTTTTAGTTCCAGGCGTTTTTTTGCGTTGTAGCCGTCCCATGTTACTCCTAAAAGGTTGAAAGCTCAAAGCGTCAAAGGTATCACATTCCTGAACCTTCAGACTCTGAGCTCTAAAAAAGGAAATGGCAGGCCAGGAGGGATTTGAACCCCCAACCGCCGGATTTGGAGTCCGATGCTCTGCCGTTAGAGCTACTGGCCTTCATCCTTAAATTGGCTAAATCAGCTCATCAAAAAGTGTTATGGATCGATGTTAGCTGATCGTCTAAAATTCATTTTTACACTTAAAATAAACAAAGCTTCCAAAAACGACACCACCGGGGAGTATCTATTTGGTCTCTCGGTGGGTCGTATGTTTGCGACAAAATCTGCAGTATTTACTGAATTCCAGTTTATCGGGCGTTGTCCGCTTGTTTTTTGTCGTCGTGTAATTTCTTCTTTTGCACTCATTGCATGCAAGGGTAACGATTATTCTCACCGATAGACTCCTATGCCGTTATTCAATAATTTCGCTGACCACCCCAGCGCCAACGGTGCGCCCGCCTTCG
>CBDUUO010000036.1:0-13488 GCA_965370395.1 uncultured bacterium | reverse complement strand
CAGCCTTCTTTGTTCGTCCTTTTAAACCCGCTTTTGTTTTAACATTTGTATCAGAATCTGTATTTTCAACAAAGTTGTGTTCATGGCAAAATCCAGCTTTTGAATTGCACCAAATTTTGTTCTGATTCTTTAGGTATCACAACTTTACCCTAACCTGATGTATTCTCAATTAATCACCAGCCGGGTGATATTTGGTTTTTGACAGGGGATATCTGCAAAAACGACTCAAAAATCCATATACTATATATTGTATATCCTCATAATTGACATCGAATAATAATTAAGATATTTCTCATATAAACATCCAAATTTACTTCACCTCAATTCAAACTGTTCAAACATAAAAAGGAGGGCATCAGGATGAAATGCCCAAAATGTCAGTTTGAGAATCGTGAAGGGGCTAAGTTCTGTCTTAAATGCGGTGAGAAGCTGGAATTTAAATGTCCTACGTGTGGCAAACAGTTACCAAGCGAGGCAATGTTCTGTGATGAGTGTGGCCACAAATTAACCCTTCCTTCAGAACCACCCCCTAAAGAACTTTCTTTTAACGAAAAAATTGAAAAGATTCAGCGATACCTTCCTAAAGGCCTCACTGAGAAAATCCTATCTCAAAGAGACAGAATTGAAGGTGAACGCAAGCAGGTAACGGTGATGTTCTGTGACATGGAGGGATTTACGGCGCTATCCGAAAAACTCGGTATCGAAGAAGCTTACGCCATAATGGATCAGGTCTATGAAATCTTGATCCACAAAGTACATGATTATGAAGGCACGGTAAATGAAATGACCGGAGACGGGATTATGGCGTTATTTGGAGCCCCCGTCGCCCTGGAAGACAGCCCCCAACGGGCTATCCGATCCGCTTATGCTATCCATCGCGAGATAGACAGGTTCAGTAAACAACAAATGCAAGAAAAAGCAATAACGCCCATTCGGATGAGAATCGGAATCCACACGGGTCCTGTGGTCGTAGGTACGTTAGGCAATGACCTTCGGGTGGAGTTCAAGGCGGTGGGAGATACAGTAAATTTAGCCTCTCGGATGGAAGACTTGGCCGAGCCAGGCACAACCTATGTAACAGAAGAAAGCTTTCGATTGACAGAGGGATTCTTTCGATTTGAAGCCATTGGGGAAAAAGAAATCAAGGGTAAGGCAAAGCCAATTAAGGTCTACCGCGTTATCGCACCGAGTACCAGAAAAACAAGATTTGATGTCAGTGCAGAGCGGGGATTGACACTTTTTGTTGGTAGAGAGCGAGAGCTTGAACTTTTGTTAGACGGTTTTGAACGGGCCAAAGATGGAAGAGGACAGGCCTTTTCCATTATGGCCGATGCCGGAATGGGTAAATCCAGACTTTTGTATGAATTCCGAAAAGTGTTGGCTAATGAAGATGTCACCTTTTTGGAAGGAAGGTGTCTGTCTTATATCCGTGGTGTGGCCTATTATCCGGTGATAGACATTTTGAAATCAAATTTCTATATCCGGGAAGGTGACGGGAATTGGGAAATCAAAGAAAAAGTCAAGAAAGGACTAGAACTAATCAGAGCTGATGAAGCTCTTACTCTCCCCTATCTTCTGGAACTTTTAGCGGTCAAGGACACTGGAATTGATCCGGTTTCTATGGGCCCGGAAATTAAGAAAGAACGCATCCTTGCAGCATTGAGGCGAATTATTCTGCAGGGATCGCAGCTGCGACCCATAGTTTTAGCTGTTGAGGATCTGCACTGGATTGACAAAAGCTCTGAAGAGTCCTTGCGGGATTTATTGGCGAATATTTCAGGTGCGAGGGTGCTTTTAATATTCACCTATCGTCCAGAGTATGTGCTGACCTGGGGCGCAAGATCCTATCACAGTCAGCTGAATTTAAACCGGCTTTCCAACCGGGAAAGCCTGATGATGGTATCTAATTTTCTGGGTTCAGAGAAACTTGAAAGCACCCTTGAAACATTTATTCTCACCAGGACAGAGGGAGTCCCCTTTTTCATAGAGGAATTTGTAAGATCTCTCAAGGATTTGGATATCATCGAAAAAAAGGGGGATACTTATTTGCCCAAAAAAGATCTTCAGGATGTGACCATTCCATCAAGGATTCAGGACGTGATAATGGCCCGGGTAGATTCACTGCCGGAAGAGGCCAAAGAGATGCTTCAAATCGGTTCCGCAGTCGGTAGAGAGTTCGACTACAGGCTGATAACGGAGGTCACGAAAATTTCTGAGACAGAATTGCTATCTCAACTTTCCGTTCTCAAAGACTCAGATCTGCTTTATGAGCGAGGCATATACCCTCAATCGAGCTATATCTTCAAGCATGCACTTATCCGGGAGGCGGTCTACGAGTCACTGCTGAAGAGCACGCGCAAAAGATACCATCAAAAAATTGCCCGGGCATTCGAGGAAAACTTTCCTCAGATGGCTGAATCCCAGCCAGAGATTTTGGCCCATCACTTTACGCAATCCGGCCAAATAGAGAAAGCCATATCTTATTGGCAAACGGCCGGTGAGATTGCCACCAAGCGCTCCGCCAATTTGGAAGCTGTCGACTACCTGAACAGAGCACTGGCTTTGCTCAACAGCCTTCCATCCACATCCGAGCGCGCTTCCCTGGAACTTCCGCTTCAAATTGCCCTGGGTGGACCTATAATCGCTGCAAAAGGTTATGCCGCCCAAGATGTAGAGCAGGTTTACGCGCGGGCACTGGAGCTTTGCCATCAGGTGGGGGAGACATCTCAAGTCTTTCCAGCGCTGCAGGGGCTCTGGAATTATTACTTAGATCGCGGTATGCTGCCGAACGCCCTCGAGATCGGCAAGCAGTTTCTTGACTTTGCTGAGGATTCACAAGATTCAACCCTCCATCTGGTGGCACATCGGGCCATGGGCACCACCCTTTTCTTTCTGGGAGAGTTTACCTCAGCCCTCCAATATTTAGAACGCGGCATATCTTTCCACGACCCTCAGCAACACAATGTCCTGGCCTTTTCCTATGGGGCCGATCCCGGATTAGTATGCATGCTGTATAAGGCATGGACCCTGTGGTACCTTGGCTATCCAGACCAGGCGCTGAATACTGCAAAGAAAGCACTTTCCTTGATCGAGGAGTTATCTCATCCCCTCAGCCTTGCTTTTGGCTTGGTCTATGCTTCCGAAGTGCATTATTACCGCCGTGAGGCTCAGGCAGTCATGGAAATGGACGATAAGGTTATTGCTCTATCAACTGAGCAAGGGTTTCCGACATGGTTGGCATTTGGCCTTTCACAGCGGGGCTGGGCGCTCGCCCAATTAGGGCAGGTGGAGGGAGGGATTGCTCAGCTACACCAAAGTCTGGAAGCCTGGAAGACCACCGGCGAGGGTCTGGAGTCGCGTTTTTTTTGTCGGTTAGCTGAGGCATACGGTAAAGCAGGACAAATTGAAGAGGGGCTTGAGAACTTGGCAAATGGACTCGCTTCTGTGAATGAACGGGGAGGGTGCGACACTGAGGCTGAGTTGTATCGACTCAGGGGAAAGTTATTAATCCAAAAGGCGGAGACGGAAAAGCAAAAGGAAAAAATCGAGGCTGAAGCTGAGGCGTGTTTTTACAAAGCTTTGGAGATAGCCCGCCGCCAGCAGGCGAAATCTTTTGAGTTGCGAACAACCTTGAACTTGAGTCGTTTGATGCAGAACCAGGGAAGGAGTGAAGAGGCCCGAGGCCTTCTGGAAGAAACTTATGCTTGGTTCACTGAGGGGTTTGACACCCTAGATTTAAAAGAGGCAAAAGCGTTGCTCGAAGAATTGTCCTAAAAAATCCCGATATTTCCTGATATCTGCACTCTTAATTATAGTCTAAAAATACAGATTTCTCCAACACATCTGAAATTTCGCGGTTTTGCATATATATCTCAATATATCTTGAATCGACTGATACTTGGTTTTCTGTTATGATATCCCAAGTTTTGGTTCGGTAAAATTTCAGCCGAATTAAGCCCAATCTACAAAATCCCAAAATTTCATATTACGTCAGCACATCCAACAAATTTTCAGTTCTTCCAAATTCCACCATTAGGCACGATATTCACAATTTTGGCACTTGTAAAATATTGAAGATTTGCTAAGCATATTGATATGTAAGAGTTCATGATATGAAAAAGAGAATAAAAAATTATTAATGTTTCAAAAGGGGCTTAAAAATTATGGCTAATTTTACAGATCAGCTGATTTTTGATGTTGATTTTGCACGCAAACAATTTCCTTTTTTTGATTTAAACCAATCTAATGAATGGGCTTTTTTTGATAATGCAGGCGGTACATTTCCTTGCAGGCCTGTGGTTGATAAACTTGAGCATTTTTACAAAAATAATAAGGTTCAGCCCTATGGCGATAATGCAATTGCTGATGCTGCAGGAGAGCAGATGGACAGGGGTAGAAAAGTGATTTCAGATCTAATGGGTGTCGCTATGGATACTATCACCATAGGTCCATCAACTACCCAGAATTTGAATACATTAAGCAATGCCTGCACAGGATTTCTCTCAAAAGGAGATGAGATCATTATTTCAGAGCAAGACCATGAGGCAAACATCGGTGGATGGGAAAGGGTTGCAAAGCACACCGGAGCAACCTTGAATTTGTGGAAGGTCAATGAAAGTGACGGCGAACTTGATTTAGCATACTTGGAAAAATTACTTAACAATAATACCAAAATTGTTTGTGTTACACACAGCTCTAATATTATCGGAACAGTGAACCCCATCGATCAGATCATTGATATGGGACACAGTTTTGGAGCAAAAGTTATTATTGACGGAGTTTCCTACGCACCGCACCGGTGGCCTGATCTATCGGACACCAAGGCTGATGCATATTGTTTTTCTACATATAAGACATATGCAACTCACCAAGGGATCATGTATGTATCACCAGGTTTTTTGGAAATGCTGGAGCCCCAGTGTCATTTTTTTAATGCCTACCGGCCCTGGTCACAGTTGGATACGGCAGGACCAGACCATGCCGGGATTGCGGCCCTTGCCGGGCTCGGAGACTATTTTGAAGTGCTTTATGATCATCATTTTGAAAAACCCGACTTGCCCTTGAATATAAAAGCATCAATGGTTTCTAATCTGATGAACAGCCATGAAACATCATTATGTAAGGTATTGTTAGAAAGACTTACGCATTTGCCGACGAGAATATTCGGAAAAAACACCATGCAGGGCCGGGAGGCTAATATTGCCCTGATTTCGGAAAATCATACATCGGCCCGGTTGAGCACCTTGATCGGTAAAAAGGGTATAGCAACCAAGCATGGTCATTTCTACTCCTACCGAATCTTAAAAAAAATGGGTCTTGACCCGGATGACGGTGTTCTTAGGTTGAGTTTTGCCCATTATAATACCATGAATGAAACCGTGCGGCTTGTAAATGCATTAACTGGTGTTTTGGGAAAATCAGCATAAATGATTTAAATTTTCACCTTGTTAGATCACGCCTCCTTTTTTAGCAAGCGTCATCATTTGTTCGGCACTTGTCGTCGGGGGTATACGCAACCGACACTTAGGTTGAATTGTATATTAACGGCTATCTATAGACAATATTGAGTATTCGTTTAATTTCTGGATATCTTAACGAAACCCAAAACTTTAGAAAATTGTAGATATGGACATCCAATAAATTAGTGTTGGACACTCGCAACTATCGAATTAGATAAATTGCTGAATTAGATTAGGCTCAACTTCTCTGCTTCCAGTGGCGGCCGTTCTGGGGTGTTTAGTCACACAAAATCTATGCTCCGCAAATCGCTGACACTTCCACCAGCACATCTTTTGGGAGTCTTGAAACCTCCACGGTTTCGCGCGCCGGCAGACTTTCACCGAAGTAGTTTTCATACACGGCGTTGAATCTTGCAAAATCGTTCATGTCTTTTAAAAAACAGCTGCATTTAACGACATCAGCGACCGCCATTCCGGCTTCGGCAATAATGGCTGTGAGGTTTTTTAATACCTGTTCGGTTTGCGCTTCAATGTCGCCTTCAACTATGTTTCCCGTCTGCGGATCAATGGCGATTTGACCGGAAACAAAGAGAAAATTACCGTATTGAACGGCCTGGGAATAGGGGCCGATGGCCGCAGGGGCGTTTTTCGTGGATACAATTTTTTTCATTGAAGTTTCCTCCAATAACGAATAACAATGAATTGAGTTTTGACTCAATTCAGCCGATGAGCTGAGGGGCAATCTGCTCAATAAGCGGCTTCAATTCTGACAGACACCCAGCTGTAGCTTCAACCGCCTTATCTGTTTCAGCCTCGGACATAGGGGTTGATATGGCAAAAAAGCCCCGGTTGGGTATAAATATACCCTTATTCATCAATGAAAGGTGGAATAACCTGAGCAGATCTCTATCCTGCGTAAAGAATGCAGTTTGGGCGTCAAATACCGGCTCTGATGTAAAGTGAATCTGCTGCAATGAGCCATAGCCCTTAATTTGTATTTTGAGCTTTAAATCATCAAGAACGCTTTGTAAATTCTCCTTCATGGACCAGCCCAGTGAGTTAATTCTATCCAGGGTTTCGGCCGTCATCTCTTTGAGTCCTGCGATGCCGGCTGCCACGGCAATGGGAGTGGCTACAAAGGTTCCCGCGTGGTGTGCCGGACGCTTGTGCTTGGGTGAATACACCGCCATAACATCTTCACGGCCGCCGAAGGCACCGACCGGCAATCCGCCGCCAATGGTCTTTCCCAGTGCGGTAATGTCGGGCTCTACATCAAAGATCTGTTGAGCGCCGCCGGCAGCTAACCTGAAGCTGATGACCTCATCAAGGATCAGGAGCACATCATTTTCGCTGGCCACTTTCTTCAGGTGTTTTAAGTAGTCGTCTTCGGGCGGGATCATTCCGGCGGCCCCCATTATGCCCTCGACAACTACCGCAGCCAGGTCATCCTTGTTCTCTTTAATGATCCTTTCAGCCGTCTCCTTATCGTTAAATGGTGTAACCAGCACGTCTTGTTCCACGCTCTTGGGCAGCCCGGGCGGCAGCTTTCTCCAGCCGACTTGCATTTCCATTATGTCGTAACTGCCGTGATAGTTTCCTTCCATCTTTAAAATCTTGTCTTTGCCGGTATAGGCCCGGGCGGCACGTACGGCAAACATCAAGGCTTCGGTACCTGAAGTACAAAAGCGCGCTCTGTCCACCGAAGGGATTCTTTCACACAGAATACGCGCCCACTCAAAGACGGCCTCATGGGGTGCTGCCATGGCGGATCCCAACGGAGCCTGCCTGCAGATTGCCTCTACGACTTTGGGATGGTTATTACCCAATATCATTGAGGTCCAGTTATTGGAAAAATCTAAGTAAGCATTGCCATCCACATCGTAGAGATAACAGCCATCTCCTTTGGCCATAACCGTGGGATAGGGTTCAAACCAGATAGAAATGCGCATATCACCGTCAGGAACGTACTTGCTGGCGTGCTCGATCACTTCCGCAGACTTTGGCGATTTTTGTCGATAGATGTCCTCAATTTTTTTGCTGTATTCAGCAACGAGCTCATCTCTAGACATTGTAAAATTCTCCTTTCTTTGGTAGGCGTTCAAAAGTTCTATGTTCACCGTTCAGGGTTACCTTTCTTTCGGTAAGCGTTCACAGGTTCAAAGTTCACCGTTCAGGGTTGTACCAGGCTTAATATCTCGTTTCATTAGTTTCATTGGTTGAATTGGTTTTATTAGTTTAATCTTAACCAATCGAACGAATCAAACTAATCAAACCAATTAAACAAAAAGTGATTAGCTTGACACTTGATATAGGAACTTTTGAACCTTTGAACCCTGAACCTCTGAACGCATGCGATTAGGTTTTGAGTATCATTCGGGAATCCACAATGGATGCACCTTTTTCATGGACAATAACAGGATTGAGATCAATCTCCTTTATTTCCGGGTTGTCGATCGCAACATCAGAAAGCCTGACAAGGATGTGTCGAATGGCCTCAATGTCCTTGGGTTTCTTCCCTCTTATCCCGGTTAAGACTTTGTAGCCTTTAATTTCCTTGATCATCTCATCGATATCTTTATTTGTAAGCGGAGCTACCCTGAAGGCGACATCTTTCAATACCTCAACAAATATCCCACCCAATCCAAACATGATCACCGGGCCAAATTGGGGATCCCGTATCATCCCGATAATGCATTCCTGCCCCTCGGCAACCATTGGTGAAACGAGGGTTCCTAAAACACGATCTCTCGCCGTAACCTTACAGACGTTGATCATGATTTCTTCAAATGCTTTTTGGACTTCCTCTTCGCCTTTCAGGTTTAATTTAATTCCACCGCTATCGGATTTATGGATAATATCAGGACAAACGACTTTCATTGCCAGCGGATAAGGAATCTTTAAAACCGCTTCACTTATCTCGTCGACGCTACAGATGAGCTCCGCCTCCGGTAACGGGAGCCCATATCTTTGCAAGATATCCCTTGATTCGGTTTCAAGAAGATTGGCTCTTTTCTCGCGACCTGCCTTTGCAAAGATCTCCTGCACCTCGGGGCGTTCTTTCATGCGAGGTTCGGGGACTTGCATCTGATCCATCTTTTTCCGGTTTATGGCAAACTTCATCAGATCGCTGAGGCACTGAGAGGATCGTTGGGAAGACTCCATGACCGGGATACCCGCGCTCTTCAGGATATCCAAAGATTTGATGGCTCCTCTTGCATAGCTCGTGTTTACAAAAAGAGGTTTTTTAAACTGTTTGACCAATTCCACCAAATCTTTTGAGGTTTGCTCCTCCAATTCCGCCACATGGGGGGCAATAATATCTTTGAAGCCCCCAAAGAAGCCTGTAATATAGATGCCATCAACCTCGTCGCTTTGCATGCAAACCTTGACGCATTCAGTGATCATGTGGGGATTTTCTTCAGCTGTTCCTCCATAGTCGATGGGATTAGAGGCGGGCATGCCCTGAAGCAAGAAGGGCTTGATCTTTTCCTGAGTCTTTCGAGAAAGTACCGGCACCTCCATGCCGTGGATCTCTGCGTTATCCGCTGCAATGGAATTGTCGCCACCGCCTTCAGACAGAATGGCCACCCGATTTCCGTTGGGAAGAGGGCAGTTGCAAAAGACTTCCGCCATATCGAACAACTCATCGATGTTGGCCACCCTCACAATGCCGGCCTGCTTGAAGGCGGCATCCACAATGAGGTCATCGCCTGCCAACGATCCGGTGTGGGAAGCAGCCGCCCTTGCCCCGGCAGCAGATCTTCCTACTTTTAGGGCAATGATTGGCTTGTTCTTAATAGTTTCACGAACCGTTCTGACCAGACGGTTTCCGTCCTTAATCCCTTCAAGGTAGGTGATGATTACTTTGGTTTCGGGGTCGTCTTTGAGATAATCAATGTAGTCAGGAAAGCTTGCGCCTATCGCATTCCCCAAGCTAATGATCTTGCTAAAACCCAACCCTCTCATTCGCGCATAATGGGTCAGGGAATCAATCACATTTCCACTTTGAGCCAGAACGGAAATCGGTCCCTTTGCTAATCGCGGCACGCCTAACAGGTTCATATTCGCAGACGCACTGAACATGCCACTGCAGTTGGGGCCAATAACACAGACTCCGGTTTTTGCTGCCGCGTTTAGTATGTCGGCTTCTATTTTCTTTCCTTCTTCTCCGGTTTCTCCCAGACCGGCTGTAATGATAATGACTCCCTTAACGCCCATTTTTACACTATCGGTAATAGCAGAAACCAGAAATCTGGGAGCGATGACCACCATGGCAAGGTCAACTTCCTTGCCCACATCCGTGATATTGGGATAGGCCTTTCTCCCAAAAAGCTCTGATCTTTTCGGATTGATGAGATACACATCTCCATCAAATCCTCCCTCAAGGAGGCTTCGTGTTCTGCGCTCCGCAGCCTTTCCCGCAACCTCAGAAGCACCGATTACGGCAACCGAGCGAGGGTTAAACACTCTCTCCAATGATTTGTCCATTAATACCTCTCCTCTAATTCGTAGGTTTCAGGTGTCGGGTATTTTTCAGGAACCAGGTGTCAGGTGTCAGCAAACAGATGACGGATGACAGAAAACAGTCTGGCCTTTGTCTTCTGTCGTCTGTTTTCTGTGCTCTGTCTTCTGTATCTTCCTGATACCTGACACCTGAACACTGAAACCTAATTGCGTCATCATTTTCTTTTGCTCAATCCAAGATCTCTACTGATATAGGTTTCAAACGCCTCGAATTCTGTCTCGAGTTTTGTTAATGCAGGCAATGCTTGTTTTTTCTTTTTAAGCGCAACTGCAGTGATAAAGGCATTTAGTAAACTCATAGGGGCTGTAAAAGACTCAATGTACGTGTGTATCTCAGTCTCTACAACAAGTGACATATCGGCTAATTGAGCTATGGGTGATAGATGACTATTGGTGATAGCGATGATGTACGCTTTTTTTCTTTTCATCTTCTCCGCAATGTTGACGATATCCCGTGTATAGCGTTTAAAGCTAATCGCCATTAAAACATCGCCGTTTGCGGCCGAAAGAACCTGCTCGGGGATATCTCCGATGCCTGGTTTAATAAGGTTGACCGATTTTAAAAAAAATCTTAGATTGAAAGCCAAATAGAAGGCCAAAGAGTAACTGCTTCGTAAGCCCAGGAGATATATTGATTTAGCGGATGATAGTTTCTCAACCGCTTTTTCAAATAGCTCATTGGATATGCCATTCGTAATTTTGTGGATATTTTCGATATCACCCCGCAATATTTCTAAGAATATAGAGTCAGAAATTCCAAAAGTTTCCGCTGATTCGGCTAATCTTTCCGTTGTGGAATGGCCCTGAATGATGAAGTTTCCTATCTCCCGCTTGAATTCAGAAAATCCTGAGAATCCAAGCCTCGTTATAAACCGTGTAAAGGTTGCCTCAGATACTCCGGCCTCCTTTGCAAGCTGATTGGCCTTTAAAATCAGGGCTTCATCTAAATGCTGCGAGAGATATTCTGCGACTTTTTGCTGGGATGGGGTAAACGTTTTATATTCTGTGTATATTTTATCGAGTATGGATTTCATTTTGTTGATGAAATTATTTCATTATTTGTATTGTTGATGATTTTTTTTCATAGATCACATTTGAGGATGCTATACAAAGTCGAAAAATAGGGAAAATTGATAGGAGTTCATTATTATTTTGAAAATAAGCCATTTTAATGCGATATTTCATTAATTTTAGCTTATTTTCTTCGATTTTCATGATATTTCAGATTATGTTCTAATCAAATAATCTCGATAGAAATTCTTGTGGCTTGACACATAATATCCTTTTTGCGATAGTTTGCAGTCTTGTCAGCGAATTTCTTTGTTATCAATCACTCATTTTATCATTTTATATTTAGGAGGAAATAATGAAAGAAGTTGTAATATTGGCTGCTGGTCGAACGGCGGGCGGAAAGTTTGGCGGCTCTTTGGCCCCGTTGACGGCCCCTGAGTTCGGTGCGGTGATCGTCAGAGAAACAATTAAACGGTCTGGTATTCATCCGGAAGATATTGACCAGACAATATTTGCCAATGCATGGCAGGCCGGAGTCGGACCTAACCCGGCGCGCATTACCGCTGTAAAAGGGGGAGTCCCGCAAGATGCCCCGGCGGTATCCATTAACGTACGCTGCGGATCCAGTATCCAGGCATTAATATTCGGGGTACAGGCTATCAAGGCTGAAGATGTCAGTATTGTATTAGTTGGTGGCACCGAGAGCACGAGCCATGTCCCTTATGTCTTGCCGAAAGCGCGTTTTGGCTATCGTATGGGTAAGGGCGACATGTTGGATTTGATACACAACGATGGTTTTTTGTGCCCCCTGGGTGGCGGTCTCATGGGGGAGTTAACTGACGCCTTGGCTAACGAATTTGAGATTAGCCGCGAGGAGCAGGATCTGTTTGCGGCTGAAAGTCATAATAAAACCGAAGCAGCCGTAAAAGCAGGTAAATTCGACCAAGAGATTGTTCCGGTTGAAGTACCGGGTCGTAAAGGTCAGGTGAATATTTTCAAGGATGAAGAAATCTTCCGCGAAGGAGTCACCGCCGATTCGTTGGCCAAACTCAAGCCGGTTTTTAATAAGGACGGCACCATCACTGCCGGCAACGCCTGTGCGCTGTGTGATGCGGCTGCAGCTCAAGTTATAATGGAGCGGGAGAAGGCCAAGGCGATGGGATTGGAGCCCGTAGCCCTTATTCGCGGTTATTCTTTCGTGGGCTACGAACCAAAGCGATTCGGTATAGCACCGGTTAAGGCGATACCGGCTGCGCTAAAGCAGGCCGGGCTGGAGCTATCCGATATCGATTTAATCGAGCTTAACGAAGCGTTTGCCGCTCAGTATATAGCCTGCGAGAGGGAGTTGAATATTGACCGCAGCAAAGTTAACGTTCACGGTGGCGCGATTGGGTTGGGCCATCCAGTAGCAGCAACCGGCTCTAAAATTCTCACGACATTACTCTACGCCATGAGGGATCGCAACGCACAACTCGGATTGGTGAGTGCTTGCATCGGAGGTGGCAACGGCGTGGCGCTCGTAGTCGAAAGACTCAGTTAGTTTTTGTCCGGAAATGGCTCTTTTTCCGATGAGCCGCGTTCTCCGCGGGTTTTCCGCCTGCGACGTACTTAAAGTACGCCTCGGCGTAAACCCTTGTGCGGCCTTGCTCATCGAAAAAATTGCTCATTTCCGAATTAAAAACTAATTCCTACCATTTTAATAGGTTTCAATTCTGGATGGAAACTGGGATAAGTGAGGGCTTCTATATCTTAATGCCGAAGATCCATTTACTGTAGCGATTGGTCTTTATCCGATATTTGGCATTAAAGCCCACAGAATCACCCACCCTTGTTTTTCGGGATCCTTATCCAGGCATACAATTCCGCTGTTTTGAAATTTAAAAACCGGTTTGTCAATCGATTCTGTTATCAGGAAAGCCGTCATGCGTTGCATGAACGGCAGGTGGCCGACAAGCATAATATCCTCAGCCGGGTCGATATTGGCAGCATACTCGGCCACATCGTCTAAAGGCTTTATGCCGCTAACTTCCTGGATGCCCTGTTTCGGGTTCAAAGACCCGCCAAATATTTCAGCAGTCTGACGGGCTCTGGTTTTAACGCTATGTCTTATTTGAGAAACAGCGACACCATAGTCTTTGGCCGCATTTGCAATCCGCTGCGTTTCAGCGATTCCTTCCGCAGACAATCCCTGATCCGGATCCTGGTCCTTCGGCAGACTCTTACCATGTTGAATAAGATAAAGTGCCATGGCTCTGATCCTCCTTGTAATTTCAAAACTTTATGGATATAGTTTTACCATTGAGCGTTTCGCTCAATTCGGTGCATAGATTAAGATAAGCATTGTAAAACATCAATAAAATTTTCCTGACCGATCCTGGCGCTTTATACCTAACCCGGACCAGCCGGAACCAAACAGGCAATCATTGCATTATCCATAAAGCGCCTGCATGCAACACTTTGGAATGTTGGAATATTGGAAAGCTGGAATATTGGG
>CBDUUO010000035.1:0-13730 GCA_965370395.1 uncultured bacterium | reverse complement strand
ATTTCGCTTGTTAGGAAATCCGGCAAACGGAACATATTTATGACAACCGGTATAACCCGAATTGAGAAAGGGGGAGCAGAAGTTGAAGACCTCTAAGATTTTTCAATCAGCAATTGTGGTGATACTGCTTTTTGCAATACTAGGTGCGTTAATTTTTTGGATTTCCGGTAAATCCGATATTTTCGCTGGCAACACCATCAAAATAGGTGAAATCCAGACGTACAGCAAATTAACCAATTTTACATTTCCCTATCGAAACGGCTGGCAACTGGCTTTAGAAGAGATCAACAATGCCGGCGGTGTAATGGGCAAGAAAATTGAAGTTATTTCCCGCGATGATCAGGGAAAACCGGGGGAAGCCGTAAAAGTTGCTGAAGAGCTGGTCGGCAAAGATAAGGTTGATTTGCTCATGGGCACTTTTTTTTCCCATGTGGGATTGGCGGTAACCGATTTTGCCAAACGCAACAAGATATTGTTTGTGGCCGCCGAACCTTTATCGGATGCACTTGTATGGGCCAAGGGCAATCGCTATACCTTCCGCTTGCGCCCATCAACCTATATGCAGGCAGCGATGCTGGCAGAAAAAGCTGCGAAACTGCCTGCCAAACGCTGGGCGACCATTGCACCGAATTATGCTTACGGCAAAGATGCGGTGGCGTCCTTTAAAAAAATATTAAAGGCCAAAAACCCGGATGTCCAATTCGTGGCTGAACAATGGCCGGCCCTCTTCAAAATAAATGCAGGGGCTGAAATTCAGGCACTTGCCGATGCCAGGCCCGAAGCCGTTTATAATGTTACCTTCGGCGGGGATCTGGCCAAATTTGTGCGCGAAGGCAAATTGAGAGGCTTCTTTAAAAACGTCTCTATGGTTAGCCTGTTGAGCGGTGAACCTGAATATTTGGACCCCTTAAAGGCAGAGGCTCCTGAAGGCTGGCTGGTAACCGGTTATCCCTGGTATGATATCAAGACACCGGCCCACACCCAGTTTGTGGCGGCCTATCAAAAGAAGTTCAATGATTACCCGCGGACCGGTTCGGTGGTTGGCTATAATGTCATGTATTCCGTTTACCATCTGTTAAAAAAGGCGGGGACAACCGACACCGAAAAAATGGTCGATGCCATGGAAGGATTATCCTTTGATTCAATCGTTGGTCCGATAATGTACCGCAAAATTGATCATCAATCGACCATGGGGGCCTATGTGGGCTATACGGCACTCAAAGACGGCAAGGGCATTATGGTAAAATGGAAATACGCCGACGGCAAAGACTATCTGCCCGGTGATGCGGAGGTCATGAAAATGAGACCGCAATAGTTATGGAGCTCACCCATGCGCAATTGGCGATTTGTGAGGCTGGTATTAGCCAACAATAGCGCTGATGGTTAACTCAGGTCGTCAGTTGTCCGTTGATCGTCGTCCGTTGTGTTTCTGATAAAGGCATCAGGTTACGGCAACGGACAACTGACCACTAACAACGAACCGAATGCGCTGTCATCGATAATCTTTCTTGACAATTTCATACCTACAACCCTCTGCATAATTTAATAGGAAAAAAAGTGGGCTTTTATATTGTACAGATTCTAACCGGACTGTCGGATGCATCCGGCCTGTTTCTCGTCGCCTGCGGGCTCTCTCTGATTTTTGGTGTGTCCCGAATTGTGAATCTGGCCCATGGTTCTTTTTACATGGTGGGTGCCTATGTCGCATACTACCTGATTGAATTTTTTCCTCATGGTGCGGTTTCCTTTTGGGCGGGAATCCTCCTGGCGGCCTTATTTGTCGGTGTGATCGGCCTCCTGGTGGAGACCTTACTTTTGAGGCGTCTGTATCATGCTCCGGAGCTGTTTATCCTGTTTGCAACCTTCGGCATCGTTTTGATCATCCAGGATCTGTCCCGGTGGCAATTCGGAGCAGAGGATTTGCTCGGCCAGCAGGCGCCAGGATTAACGGGCAGCATTAATATTATGGGAACCTTACTTCCCCAGTATGACATCGTCCTGATTATTATTGCACCGCTGATTCTCATTGGACTCTGGTTTTTACTAAATCGCACCCGCTGGGGGATTCTGGTGCGGGCGGCTACCGAAGACCGCGAAATGTCAGATGCCTTAGGGGTCAATCAAACCAGGCTGTTTACCAGTGTGTTTTTTCTCGGGTCCGTTCTTGCCGGATTGGGAGGAGCCATACAGTTGCCCAAAGGGGGGGCGGATCTTCTGATGGATTTAAATATCATCGCGGCGTCTTTTGTGGTGGTGGTGGTCGGCGGGATGGGAAGCATCCCCGGTGCTTATCTGGCGGCTGTGATTATTGGTGAGCTGAGCTCGTTTGGTGTCCTGGTATTTCCGGAAAGCACCCTGGTTTTGATGTTTCTGGTAATGGCCGTGGTGCTGGTCATTCGCCCCCATGGCCTGCTGGGCAAAGCTGAAGCTGAGGAACATGGGGCATCCCAGGCGGCAGAATCGACTTTGAAGCCGGCATCAAGAAAAATAAAATTGGCGGGGCTCGCGCTTCTTCTTTTAATTTTTCTGATGCCTGCCTTTGTAGACGCCTTTAGCCTGGTTTTATTGACCGAAATCGCATTGTTTGCTCTGGCCAGTATGAGCCTGTATTTTATGATGGGCCCCGGCGGAATGGTATCTTTCGGGCATGCGGCCTTCTTTGGCGGTGGCGCATACGCGGCCGCGCTGATGGTGCATTACATGCAATCCCCGATGGAGGTGGCGATTTTGTTAGCTCCGCTATTGGTGGGGCTTTTGGCACTCATCATCGGATGGTTTTGCGTACGACTGTCGGGCGTTTATCTGGCCATGCTCACCTTAGCTTTTGCTCAGATCTGCTGGTCGATTGTATTCCAGTGGGGAGAATTTACCGGTGGTGATGACGGTATTTTAAGTATCTGGCCGGCAGAATGGGCCAGTGAGAAAATCGTGTTTTATTATCTGACGATGGTTCTATGCATCGGTGGCATTCTGGCACTGCGCCATTTTATTTTCACCCCTTTTGGCTATACCATGCGCGCCTGCCGGGATTCAGCATTGAGGGTGGATTCCATCGGAATCAACTTGCGTCGGCATCAATGGTTTGCTTTTGCCTTGGCGGGCAGCTTTGCCGGGCTTGCCGGAGGCATTTACGTTTTTTCAAAAGGCAGTGTCTTTCCGGATGAAATGGCCATCCCGCGTTCGTTTGATTTTCTATTTATGGTGCTGTTAGGCGGTGTCGAGACTCTGTTTGGACCGATTGCCGGATCAGCGGCTTTTACCTGGCTGCACGATGAAATATCTAGAATTGATTTCTGGCAACTGATTCTCGGCTGTATTTTCATTTTTCTGGTGGTGGCATTTCCCCAGGGAATAGCCGGCTCCATTCATAATAGATTGGGAAAGTATTTTGAAGATTAGCCGAATCCGGGCGCATCGAAAACAAGAAGAATTATTTAACCACGAAAACACGAAAACAGAAGAACTATTTCGTGATTCACCTCTTTCGTGTTTTCGTGGTGGTTTAAGAAAACGAATTAATGCGGAATTGACCATATCATGACTACGATTTTGGAAGTTCAAAATCTTTATAAATCCTTTGGCGGCGTTAAAGCCGTCCACAATGTGAGCTTTGAGCTGGCAGAAGGACAATTGCTGGCCATGATCGGACCCAACGGGGCCGGGAAGTCCACCTGTTTTAACCTGATTAACGGACAATTGCGCCCCGATCACGGCAGTATCATCATCATGGGGAATAAGATTAACGGCAGCAAACCCAGGGAAGTCTGGAATCTTGGCGTTGGCAGAACATTTCAGATCACCTCGACGTTTGCTTCTATGTCGGTGCTCGAAAATGTACAAATGCCCCTGTTATCTTACCATAAGAAAACGAAATCACTTCTTAAAAAAGTCAGCAAACTCTACATTGACGAATCGATGAAGTTACTCAAACTGGTGGGTATTGAAGATCAGGCCGAGCGTGCCTGCGGTGTTCTTGCATACGGCGACCTCAAACGCGTGGAGCTGGCAGTTGCTCTGGCCAATAAACCCGGATTACTGCTCATGGACGAACCCACCGCCGGCATGGGGCCGGCTGAGCGTCAAAGATTAATGGAGTTAACGGCAGATATCGTCCGCACTCGCCATATCGGTGTGCTGTTCACAGAACATGACATGGAAGTGGTGTTTAATCATGCTGACCGCATCATCGTCTTAAATCGAGGAGAGCTGGTGGCCGAGGGTACCCCGGATGAAGTTCAAGCGAATGAAAAAGTTAAAGAGATCTATCTGGGACGCGGAGAAACCGCCGGTCCATCCAAAGAAGAATCTTCCGTAACCGATTCCTGAAAAAATAGACATGCATACAGACACCCAAGAGATCATGTTAAAGGTTGAATCCCTCAACACATTTTACGGCAAGGCCCAGATATTATTTGATATGGCCCTTGAGGTCAAACGCGGAGAGGTTAATGTGTTGCTGGGCCGAAATGGTGCCGGCAAAACGACAACATTCAAATCCATAATGGGCATTGTTCGGCCGCAAAGCGGGACGATCACCTACAAGGGGCAGCCGATTCATCGTTTGCCGCCGTACAAAACGTGCGCTCTGGGGCTGGGATATGTACCGGAAGATCGACGTATCTTTTCCAAGCTGACCCTTCTGGAGAATCTTGAAGTCGGCAGACAGCCGCCGCGTGAAGGTCTTGAACCCTGGACGCCCGAGCGCTTATTTGAGCTGTTTCCGAATTTAGGGGAAAGGCGCGACCATGCCGGCGGTACGCTCAGTGGTGGTGAACAGCAGATGTTAACCATTGCTCGCACCCTGATGGGCAACCCCGAAATGATCATTTTGGATGAACCTTCAGAAGGATTGGCACCGGTCATCGTCGAACAGCTGGCCAAAACGCTTCAACGGCTGAAGTCCGAAGGCGTATCCATTTTGCTGGCCGAACAGAACCTGAATTTCGCCAGATACATCTGCGATCGCGCTTATATTGTTTATCAGGGCAGTGCCTGTCACGAAAGCGCTATCGATAATCTGTCGCCGGAGGCCTACGGAAAATATTGTGCGCTGTAAGTCGCAGAGGGCATAGGGCATGGGGCACAGGGCATGGCGTTCAAAAATTTTAACAACGCCAAGCGTGGCTAATTAATTCATATTACGCTATGCGCTGTGTTATGCGGCAACCGCCATCCAGCCCCGTATCCGCATTAGGGCAGCCCACTGCGAGTGCCAGAAACCAGTCGCCGGTGAACAGAAACCTGAAACCCGAAACCTGAAACCATAACGAGTTGCCCGCAGCAAGCGATCGACGGCGCGTCACCGACCTTCCCATTCCTGGGATCGATCTCCTAAATTGCCATAGCGGTGATAGGTATGACAGATGCTCTGCTGGCGGTAGTATTGCAAAAGTTCGATACGGCCCTCCATCATCACCGGGCTGCGGGCGATATAAAACCCGGTTTTTGCGGCCGCTTTAAAGAGTTCATGCGGCACCCGGTCCGGTGTCGCAAAACGGATGCGGTCAATTTCGCGAATTTTGTCGATCAGATCGTCATCCGTTTCTCGCAAGATCGGGCGCTCACCGACCAACCGACGACCCTCCTCTGCATATAGAAATTGCGTAATCGCGTTGTGCAATCTTTCGGGCGCACTGATAATCAACCGGCATCCGGTTATTTGTGCCGCCGCAACCCGGGCCAGGGTTTCAAACAGGCTGTCTTTTTCATGTAAACGCACCACCAGCGTCCCAACCGGAAGATATCGCAGGATATTATCCTGCCCTCGAAGATGGAAGTAATCTATTTCCCGGGAGAACTCCAGCTCCGCCTGATACAGATAGCTTTTAATGGCCCGGACGGTTTTGCCGATATCGGATTCGATGCCCTCAAATTCTCCCCATTCGAGTTTTTGCTGCCACTGCTGTGCCAGATGCAGCAGGGGATGCGGCTTTTGAAGCGGGCCGATCGTCGGCATTGCGGTTTCTTCAAAGTGCATAAATTGCGCGACGTATTTCGGCCCGCCGGCCTTGAAACCGGCTCCCATGGCCGATTTTCCCATGCCCCCGAAGGGTTGGCGCAGGGTAACCGCACCGGTCGTACCCCGGTTGATGTACAGGTTGCCCGCCTTTAGGCGGTCTTTCCATCGGGCCTGCTCCCGGGGATCCAGGCTTTCCAGACCGGAGGTGAGACCATAGCCGGTTCGGTTGACCATTTCAATGGCGTGATTCAGATCTTCAGCCCGCATGACCCCCAGCAGCGGACCAAAAAATTCGGTCATGTGGGTCAGGCTGTCCGGCTGTACATCCCATTTGATTCCGGGCGTCCACATATACGGATTGTCTTTCGTGTTTTCAGGCTTCAACGCCCAGGTTTCGGCGGCTTCCAGGCGAGTTAAGGTTTTTTCTAAATCGACCCGGGGCGGGCGGATCAGGGGGCCCATTTTGTTTTCAAAATCCCAGGCGGAACCGGTGCGAAGGCTGCGGGCGGCATCGACAAGGTGTTTTTTAAACCGCGGATCGTCATAAACTTCTTTTTCCAGGATCAACAGGGATGTGGCCGAGCATTTTTGGCCGCTGTTGCCAAAGGCAGAGTAAATAACATTACCGATGGCCTGATCGCGATCTGCCATGGCGGTGACAATGGTGGCATTTTTACCGCCGGTTTCGGCGGCCAGAAAAACATCCGGTCGCTGCCTTAAAATATTCAAGCCGGTCGCCGTCCCGCCGGTTAGAATAATAAAATCCACATCCCGCTGACCAATTAAGCGGCCGCCCGTGGTCTCACCGGAGCAGGGCAGAAACTGCAATACCTTTGGGGATACGCCGGCTCGCCAGAAGCATTGACACAGTTCCCAGGCGACCAGCACGGCCTCGGAAGACGGCTTAAAGATAACGGTGTTACCGGCTGCCAGCGAAGCCACGATGCCGCCGCAGGGAATGGCAATCGGAAAATTCCATGGCGCTATCACCACCCCGACCCCTTTGCCGCGGCAGCGGATAGTTTTGATATCGGCAAAGGCTCTGGCAGACCGGGGGTAATATTCGGCAAAATCGATTGCTTCGGAAACCTCAACATCGGATTCGGTAAACACTTTTCCGGTATCGGCGGCAGCCGCCCCAATCAGATCGCCGCGGGCCTTGCGGATTTCCATGGCCACTTTCGAAAGAACCTGATGGCGTTCCATAAAACTTTTGCGGCGCCATCCGTTCGGATCGGTTCTGGCGACTGCCACGGCCCGATCCACATCGGCTGCATTTCCCAGGGCAAATCGGGCCACAATAACGTTCGCATTGATTTGCGACGGATCCCGGCACGCCTTTACCTCTCGGTCTCTAAAAATTTCTTCACCCCCGATCACCAGCGAGATGTCGAGGGGATTGTCTTCAGGACTCTTTTTCCATTTTCGGCGAATGCCTTCGGCCCACCTCCGGTTGGCTGCCAGGGACCAATCGGTGTTGGGTTCGTTTTTAAATTCCGAAGTGAAATATGATTCCATTTGGGTGGCAAAAATCTCCGTGAGCCGGTTTTGTTTGCGGTGGGGCGTCCGACCGACATCGAGTTTTTGGCGTACGGAGTCAGCAAACCGGTCGGCGAGAACCTGCCAGGAGCGGGATCGGGTGCGCAGATGACTGAGATGGCGTAAAAAATTTTGTTGTCCGGTATTTTCATCCAGGCGGCGGATCAGATAGGCAATGGCGTTGATGAATTGCGCCCGGGTGGCAACCGGTGCATAAAGCACCACCTCCTGACCGGTTTCTTGAACGGCCCGGCGCACATGATCGGCCATGCCTTCCAGCATCTCAAATGAAAAATAGGGTAAAACCTTATTTTTTTCGGCCCGCAGATAGGCATAGGCCAGTTCGAATAGATTATGGGAAGCAATTCCCAGGTGCACGGCCTGGATATTTGCGGGCGTCATGCCAAAATCGATCAACCGTTTGTAATTGGCATCGGTAGCCAGCTTATTGTCATAGGGCGCCAGGGGCCAGTCAAAAATAGCGGCCTCGACTTTCTCCATCTCCATGTTTGCGCCTTTAACGATGCGGATTTTAACCGGGCTGCCGCCGGCATCCACGCGCTTGCGGGCCCAGGTCGTGATTTTCTGCAACATGGGATAGGAATCCGGCAGATAAGCCTGCAGTGCCATTCCGGCGGAAAAATGTTTAAACTCCGACCGGTTCAGGGTTTGCATAAAGGCGGCGGCTGTAATCACCAGGTCCCGGTAGGATTCCATGTCAAGGTTAACAAATTTGGGAACCCGGCTGCCGTCTGCTCTTGTGAAATAATGCGCAGTGGCCGTGCGGTAAAGTTCGGTGAGACGCTCGCTGATGATGTTTACCGAATGGTCGAATGCCAGGGGAAGAATCTGGGAGTCGATCGTTGATATTTTGACCGAGATATATTCAATGTTCGGGTTTTTCAAATCACGCAGGTATTGATGAAGCTGCGTCCGGGATTCTTCTTCTCCCAAAACCGCTTCCCCCAGGTGATTGATGTTGACGCGCACTCCCTCGTTTTTTCGCCCCTGCAGATACCTCTGCAAGGCCTCCGTTTCCCCGGAGATGATGGCATGACTGCTGTCATTTCTCATTTTTTTGATCATTATGGGAACGGCCAAATCCGGGAAATATCGACCGACTCCATTAAAAATTTGCATGAGTAATTTTTCCAGGGGCGAAAAAAAGGCAGGTAGGCCGTATTCGGAAAACAGGTAACCAATTTGGTTCGTTACCCGGCGAGGGTTGCTGGATCGAAAACTCTGATCGATGAGTTTGGTTAGAAAAATTTTATCCCGCGGATTGGCCAGCAGGCGGGCGAATCGGGTATACCGATTTCGTTCCCGATGATTCATCAATTCATTGGCCCGATTCTGCCAGGTTTCTGCCAAGGCAATGGCTTCTTTTACCATAATATCGATAGGAGGTGTGCTCATGCGAATTTTTCTCTGAATTAAAAAATCGGATCTTTTCCGAAAAGTATGCACATCGAACAATGTGTCAACCAAGATGCCCTCCGGATTTAGCAAATGTCTCTTTGACTTTTTAGTCAGAACGACTTAAATCATTGTGCATACCGACAATCGATTTACAAGTTTTACCGTTTTCGATCGTTTTAATGGCCACCATTCACCCGTAAGATACGCAATTAATCGGGAAACAATCCTTGGCCGCGCTTTCGGCCATCGGTTTTAAGCAGATCCATTGGATATTATCGCAACAGGAGAATACGGCTATATGAAGAATTGGAAACCACCGGAACATTGGCTCAAAATCACCACCATCGATGCCCATACCGAAGGTGAACCTTTTCGAGTGATCACTGGTGGTTATCCTGAATTGCCGGGTGAAAGCATCCTGGCGCGACGCCGATATGCTTTGGAAAACCTGGATCATCTGCGCACAGCCCTCATGTGGGAACCACGCGGTCATGCCGATATGTATGGCTGTATTGTAATCCCGCCGGTTACTCCGGAAGCCGATTTCGGAGTATTGTTCATGCACAACGAAGGATACAGCACCATGTGCGGCCACGGTATAATCGGTATCACCACTGTGGCTCTTGAGGCCGGTCTGGTGCCCATGACTTCTCCCGAAACCCAGGTAAAAATCGACACTCCGGCCGGTTTGGTAATCGCCCACGCACGAGTCAGCCAGGGGCGTGTACAAAGCGTCTATTTTCACAATGTACCGTCTTTTGTACTGATTATGAATGAAGCGGTCGACGTACCGGGCCTTGGCAAAGTCAGCTACGACATTGCCTTTGGGGGAGCATTTTATGCATTTGTACAGGCTGCAGCGGTGGGTCTGACCTGCAGCCCGAAAGACTTTCGCGCGCTGATTGAAAAGGGCATGGACATCAAGCGGTCCATCATGGCAAGCAGGTCGATCCTCCATCCTTTTGAACAGGATTTGGGATTTCTATACGGCACCATTTTCATCGGTGCGCCCCAGGCCAAAGATTCACACAGCCGAAATGTGTGCATCTTTGCCGAGGGAGAAGTGGATCGCAGCCCGACCGGAACGGGGGTTAGTGCACGCCTGGCGATCCATCACGCACGGGGGGAAATCGGCCTTAACGCACCGATCATTATTGAAAGCATTATTGGCAGCCGCTTCACCGGGCGAGTGGTCCAAACCACCACCTATGGCCCTCACCATGCCATCATCCCTGAAGTAGAAGGCACAGCGCACATCACCGGCCGCCACGAATTTTTGATTGACCCCGCTGACCCTTTAGGGGAAGGGTTTATTCTCCGTTAAGGAAGGCAATAGCGGAAACTCCCTGTTCGAATGACGACCCGGATTTTAAATAAAGCCTGATTTTTTTCTTGACAACGGTTGAAGGATTGAAGGATGCTCTGGTATCCGGCACGATATTTGACATAATGGAAGCAAGAGATTGTCTTGAACATAAATGTGCCCAGTTGGCCGCCGTTCGGGCCGACCCGGCCCAGATCAGAAAAATGAAAAATGCCATTAAAAAAATGCAGGAAAATGGAACGGATATCCAGAGCATCAGCAAGGCCGATCTGGAATTTTACCTCATGCTTGCCGAGGCCTCCGGCAATGATGTCATTTGCGAAATCATGAAGTTGCTGATTGAAAAGATGGAATTGTATGCTGATAAGTTCTGGGCCACGCTGCCGAGCGTCCGAGAAAAAGCAATTCCTACCGCCAATCAGGTTATTGCGCACGTTGCCAGCGGCGAGGGCCAAAAAGCGGCTGAGTCGATGCGTGCGCATTTGGAATTGGTTAAAGCTAAGCTAAAAGATGTGATATCAGAAGGGCTCGTGCAAACGGGTCCAAAGCGCTGATGCGCAAAGGAGGTTCTTGATGGGAAATGGCTATTGGCAAAAATTGCTTAGGGTGGATTTGACAAACAAAAAAGCTTCGGTTGAACATTTAGAAGAAAAAGACCTCAAACGATTTGTCGGCGGAGCAGGCCTTGCTGCAGAAATACTTCGCAGAGAAGTTTCAGGAAAAATTGATCCCTATAGCCCTGAAAATTTGGTCATTTTCGGCACCGGTCCCTTCCAGGGGCCTGCCATTGCGGGTGGAGCCAAGTTCAGTATTGCCGGCATATCACCGATTACAGGGACCTTTGGCGACACGGCCGCCGGAGCGGATTGGGGCCCCGCATTAAAGGATGCCGGCTATGATATGCTGGTGATTGAAGGTGCTTCTGATAAACTGGTATACCTCCAAATTGTTGACGATGGAGTAGAGATTAAGGACGCTTCGCATCTGTCGGGAATGGATACGTATGAAACAATCGACACGATCCATAAGGAAACCGGAGATAAAAGATTAAGCATTGCTTCCATCGGGCCTGCAGGAGAAAATAGGGTTGCCATTGCATGTGTCACAGTTGATAAACACAGTTTTGCGGGGCGATGCGGCATGGGCGCCGTCTTGGGGTCCAAGGGCCTTAAGGCTATAGCCGTCAGAGGGACTCAAAAAACTGAAATGAACGATCCCGACAAGGCCAAGACACTCATCAAGCAATTCCAGCAAAAGATCCTAGAAGAGGTCAAAGAGAACGGATTTAGAGAACACGGCACGCCCGGCCTGTGTGAAACTGCCGAAAGTCTCGGGGACATGCCAATCAAATATTGGGACAGTGATGTGTGGCCGGAGGGCGCAAAGAAACTGGGCGCTCCTAACTCCACGAAGATTTTAAAGGCCAAGCCATATCCATGTAAATTTTGTCCGATTGGTTGTCATCGCAGAATTTCGATAACAGAGCCGTCAGAGTATGCCCTAAAAGGAGTAGGACCGGAATATGAAACCTATGGAATGATGGGCACCAATCTTCTTATTGATGATCCCAAAGCGGTTGCTTGGGGTAACGATATGGCCAACCGCTTGGGGATTGATACGATTTCAGCTGGAGCGATGGTCGGATTCGCCATGGAGTGTTTTGAAAAGGGCTGGATCACTGTAAAGGATACCGATGGTTTGGAGATCAAATGGGGAGATCCAAAGGTTTTGTTTACATTGTTGGACCAAATAGGGAATAAAATAGGCTTCGGGGCCATATTTTCGCAGGGAACCTTGAGGGCTGCTGAGAAAATCAGCCCGGAGGCCGTTGAGATCGTCGTCCATTGCAAAGGACTGGATTTTCCTTCTCATGATGCCAGATCATGCATTTCTTTGGCGCCGACCTATGCTACCGGCACCAGAGGAGCCTGTCACTTCAGGGGTGGGTGTGAAGATGTGGAGATGGGAGGTTTTTTTATTCCGGAGATCGGCATCACAGAGGGGCTTGTAAAATTTTTTGAGAAAGAGAATCAAAGTATAGTGGCAGCCAAGTGTCAGGACTATTTTGCTCTTCTGAACTCGCTGGTTATCTGTGCCTTTATGGTCGATGGCGGCGGAATATCCTTTTCCGAAGTTAGGGAGCTTTTCAATGCTGTTACGGGATGGGATTATTCGATCCAAGATTTAATGGATGCCGGTGAACGGATTTTTACCATTCAGCGGCTCATCAATGTTCAGGATGGTTATAATGCCGACACAGATGTGTTGCCCCAGAAAATGTTCCAGGCTGCCAAAGTGGGATTTAGGGCCGGTAAAGTGCTACCTTTCAAAGAGTTAATGGAAGATTACTATAACCTGAGAGGGTGGGATGAAAGCGGTAAACCGAGTCAGGCAACCCTGGATCGGTTAGGTCTTTCAATATAGTATGACGGTCGACGCGTCGGCCGACCTTACATAGGACAGGCCACCGCACCCGCCCCAATATGGTGTTTTCAATGTTTAAGCGGCGAAGTCGCAAGAGGTAGATTTCTTCTATGGAAGTTAATGTGAAGCTTATCTCCACTTTTGCGAGACACAGGGAAAATCTGAATAATGGTAAAGCCATGTTGAAGAAGGGGGATACCATTGAAACTCTTGCTAAGAAAATAGGCTTGCATTTGAAATATGTCAGACTTGTCTTCGTTAATGGGAAACAGAAAGATTTAGACACGGGTTTAACCGGAGGCGATACCGTTTTTTTTCTACCGCCTGCTATCGGAGGCGGATAGTTATCATTAAGGCTCAGACATGGCTTTTAGGTTTGTATAAACCGAAAAAGCAGTCCCAAGAAAGGAGGTGTATTAAAGAAATTTTTGCAAGCGTCTATTAGTCATTATGTAAGTTATTTATAAACTTGTTTTTTCTAATTGGAAAGGAGGGGGCTTAAAATGAAAAAATATCCATTTATAATGGCAATTACTTTCTTGCTTTGCTTATTTGTTGGTTTTGGCATGGCAAGTGCTAAAGATACATTTAAAATCGGCGCCTTGGTTCCGGTCACAGGAACGCAGGCGGTGATGGCTGAGGATTTGGCCACCGGTCTTAAATTGGCAGTAGAGGAAGTCAATGCCGCCGGTGGCGTATTGGGCAAACCCATCGAATTGATTATCGAAGATACTGAAACCCGGCCCGCGCCGGGGATGGATGCCGCGCGAAAATTGATAGATGTGGATCAGGTAAAGGTTATTACAGGCGGTTTTTCCAGTGGTGTCGCCATGCCCATCGCTAAGTATGCTCAAAGCAAAGGGGTTCTTTTTGTGGTTGCAGTTCCTACCTCTCCGCTCTTCGCTGATGTCGGCGACTACATTTTCATGATTGACGTACTGGATAAATTCAAAGGCAAGGCCATTGTAGACTTAGCCATGGGGGATTCGGGCAAAAAGAAATTTGGTTTAATGTTTATGAACAATGCTTTTGGTATGGCCCTGAGAGAAGAAACAATTAAAAATT
>CBDUUO010000034.1:0-13837 GCA_965370395.1 uncultured bacterium | reverse complement strand
GACTTTTGAAAGATTCGCTAAGTCAATCGGAACATATTTTTGACAATTACTATAACGCCCAAGGGCGTTGTTGCCTTAGCAAATATATACTGTCAGGTCCCATAAATATATTACAAAAGTCGTGTGGTATATTTTAGTCCAGTTGAGTTCTTTAAATAACACAATGCCTATGGTTTCAGGTGTCAGTGTTCAGGTGTCAGGAAGATACAGAGGACAGAGCACAGAAAACAGATGACAGAAGACAAAGGGCAGACTGTTTCTGTTTTCTGTCATCTGACTTCTGTCATCTGACACCTGACACCCGACACCTTAAATAAAACCGTGTTTTGTAAATTATTTGCGGGACGCAACATACATATACACATTAATCCTCATGTAAAACATCAGATCAAGTGTGGTTAGACGGGGTTTCTGTCATTTCGGTGAATCGCTCCTCCGGTACTGGAAGACCATTGTCTGATTTGATCTCGGAAAAAACCAGAAACGTCTCTGATTTGCCGAACCCGGGAAGAGCGGCGATGCGGGTTTTAACCAGCTTGCCGAGCTGATCCAAATCACCGACGAATACATGCAGCAGGTAGTCGAATCGTCCGGTGAGATGATAACAGGCGCGAATATGCGGGGTTTTGCGGATGCTTTCTTCAAATTGCCGAATGACTTCGGTTTCATGGCGGGATAAGGTCACCGAAATAAACGCCTGAATATTGAGTCCCAGCTTTTTGGGATTGATGCTGGCGCGATAGCCCTGTAACACCCCGGATTCTTCCAGGCGGCGGATACGCTCCATCATGGTGGAAGGCGCAACTCCCAGTTCGCGTGCCAGTTCCGCATTTTTCTTGCGCCCGCTGGATTGCAAATCCTTCAGAATTTTCAAATCAAGCAGATCCATTATTTAACCTCTTTTTAATCAATTGCCCCAGTTCGGCTACAGCCGCTGCGATCACCGATTCGCCGGACTGCGAGTAGGACAGTCGAAAGGTATGGGTTCCGCTGTGGTCGATGAAAAACGGTTCGCCGGCCACAAAAGCGACATTATGTTCAATGGCTTCGGTGAGCAGTTCTGAGGCATCCATGGCTTGAGGCAATCTGACAAAAATAAAAAATCCGCCGGCGGGACGATTCCACTGCACCTGTTCGGGGAAATGGGTTTCGAGCTGTTTGAGCATAAAGTCGCGCTTGCGCTTATAGTGTTGATTATTCAATTTAATTCGCTTTTCAAATAACCCGCTGCGAATAAATTCCAGTAAAATATACTGAGCCAGGGTGTTGGTGGCCACATCGACAAACTGTTTGGCAACAACCATTTTACGGATCATAGCGGGATGGCCGATGGTCCAGGCCACCCGCAATCCGGGGGCAAACGTTTTAGACGTCGAGCGCATGTGAATCACCCGGCCGCCGGTATCCAGAGAAATGATCGCAGGAAGGTGCTGGCCTTCAAATCGCAAATCACCGTAAGGATCATCTTCAAAAATGATCAGGTCATGGCTCTCGGCCAGTTCAACGAGGTGTTGGCGGCGTTGGAGTGACAGGGTGGCGCCGGTTGGGTTTTGGAAATTGGGTATCACGTAAATTCCTTTGGCCCGCTTTCCGCTGTTTTTAAGGGCCTGCAGCTGAACGTCTAGCTGTCGGGTATCCATGCCTTCATCGTCTATCGCCACACCCTGCAGTTCCCCGCAAGACGCCATTACGGCACCGGTTCCGCCGAAATAGGTGGGCAGACCCACAAATATGACATCGTCGGGATCGATGGTTACCCGACAGGCCAGATCCATTCCCTGGGCCGAGCCGGCGGTAATGAGAATGTGATCCGGGCTGCACTCAATACCGTAATGTTCTGCTGACATCCGCGTAAGTTCCCGTCGCAGCTCGGTCAAACCTTCGGTTGCACCGTATTGCAATACCTGATCGGCATGTTTGCCGAGCTGTTCGGTCGTAATTCGGATGATGTCTTCGGCCGGAAAAACCGCCGGATCCGGCCAGCCGCCGGCCAGGGATTTCATGCCCGGAGAATCCACCAGTTTGTTGATTTCTCGGATGGCCGACGGCACGGCACAACAGGCACTTTTTGAATAAAGGTGATCCAGACCTGGTTTAGACATAATGAACCTCAAAATCAATTGGGTTTCGTTATTATTTCGATATTATCTTAATATAGTCGAATATTATTTGATAAGCAACCAGTTTTAATATTATATATTCGAAACTTTTAAACTTTTTCCGGATTTTTGATTAAGGAAAAAAATAGAGCTGGTGGGTAGGAAAAAAGACCGCTCGTGCAGACTTCGCCGGGATGAAGCGGAACCGGGGGCCTTGTTCTTCATTGGATATTCGTCAATCGGCTCCTGCCGGTCAGGTTCTTAAACACCGCAGCTTGGCCAGGTCTTCCGCATAGCCGTAAAGGTGCAGTCCTTTGCTTTCGACAATCATCTGACCGTCTTCGACACCAATTTCTCCGGCCATGTACTCTTTTAGATTTTGAATGGCAGCCAGGTTGGCCGGAAACCCGTTCCATAAATCCCAGGACCGAAAATAAACAAAGAAATTAAGGGTATCATTCTGAATACGGGTATCAATTGACCGCAGACAAGGCGGATCCAGCAAAGTGAGATCCGAGGGATGAGCGATTTGAAGTACTAACTGGTTGTTGCGCTCACCGAATTTTTTGTAAGTGTCAATCACCCATTCGATCTGGTTTAAATACAGCTGGCCGTCTTCTTCAAAAACAATCGTTCCGTCTGCTTCGCGCTTATCGATAATTTCAGTATTGGCCGTTTTCCACCAGTTAAGTTTATCGCCGGACAACGGAACCTTTGTCAGGCGTTCACCGTAGGTATACGATTCACCGGGTTCCTTGCGTGCCGACATTAGGTATTCGATATAGGCGCGGTCATAGCCGGGGCCGCCGTAAATATAATCATGCTCCACCGGATTGGGGATGCCGCATGCCGGCGGAATGTCCGGAATCAGCGGATGGGTGCCGGGGTGTTTCACATGCCCCATAAAATAATCATATTCCAGTCGCGTTTGTCCCGCGTACGATCCGCGATCAATAACAAAGCGCTTGCCGTGATCAAGGATGTCATGGATCGCCTGAAACCATAAATCCGGTAAATCTCTTGCCAAAATGTTGTGAATGTCCATTTTTAATTTAATTAACCGCAGGCAGGCGCAGATCTTTTGTCTAAACTGCTTGCTAGTCTAAAATGAATTCCAACCAATTCTGTAATTCCTGTCCAATTAAATATAAAATAGACAGGAATAACCCGCAACACGAAACACGTAACTCGCAACCCTATATATCCAGCGTGCTGACTTCAAGGGCATTGGTCTGAATAAACTCTCGGCGGGGTTCTACCGCTTCACCCATCAGGATGGTAAATATCTCATCGGTATCGACAACATCTTCAACTTTGACCTGGAACATGTTGCGTTTTTCAGGATTCATGGTGGTTTCCCACAGTTGATCCGGATTCATTTCACCCAAACCTTTATAGCGCTGGATGGTCAATCCTTTCTTACCGTCCCGCATGAAAATATCCAGCAATTCGGATTTGTCTTTGGCTATTTGGGGCTCGTCTTTTTTTTCTTGATCTTTGTAAGAAATCGTAAATGGCGCAAAATCGTACTTGAGAATGTTTTTTGCGAGATTTAGGCATTTTTGAAAATCATTGGAATAGATCAGACCGCGGCCAATTCTGACCGAACCGGAGGATTTTCCGGTTGGCTTGTATAACAGTGCATCCTCTTCTTCGACACTCATTCCCTTAACCGTCATTTCAAACACACTGCGTTCCTCGCTAAAAGTCAATTCTCCCACGACATAGCCTTTTTTGATTAAAGTTTCCCTCAATTTGGACATGCGTTTTTCGTCCTGCAAAAAGGCTTTGTTGGCGACGTCTTCTTTGACCAGCAGTTCTGCAAGCTTCGCCGGGATACCATGCTTTTCCAGACGGGCCAGTGCTGAATAATATTCCGATATTCTGGCGATAAACATAAATAGGTTATGTCCGGATAATTCCTTCTGTTCTTTTCCAAATTTCAGCGTGCGCTTATTACAAATCTTTTTAAGGACAAAATCGTTTAATTCGGATTCATGATTGAGGTAGTTTTCACCCTTTTTGCCTTTGCCGACTTTAAACAAAGGCGGTTGCGCAATATATAAATAACCTCTGTCGACCATCTCGGGCATCTGCCGGTAAAAAAAAGTGAGCAGGAGTGTCCGGATGTGGGAGCCGTCCACATCCGCATCGGTCATGATAACCACTTTGTGATACCTTATTTTTTCAATATTGTATTCTTCTTTGCCCACCCCGGTTCCCAGAGCGGTAATAATGTTTTTTATTTCCTCGCTGTGTAAAATTTTATCAAACCGGGCCTTTTCGACATTTAAGATTTTGCCCTTCAACGGCAGGATGGCCTGAAATTTTCGATCCCGGGCCTGTTTGGCGGAGCCGCCGGCCGAATCACCCTCGACAAGAAACAACTCCCGCTCAGCGGGGTCTGAAGATTGACATTCCGCCAGTTTGCCGGGCAGGGTGGAATCCATCAGGGCACCTTTGCTTCTGGCCAGATCACGTGCCCGTTTGGCGGCATCCCGCGCCCGGGCGGCATCCACGCCTTTGGCGATGATCTTTTTGGCAACCGCAGGATTTTCCTCAAAAAAAGTGCCTAATTTTTCATTGATTAGCGACTCAACGATTCCTTTAACCTCGCTGTTTCCCAGTTTGGTCTTGGTCTGGCCTTCAAACTGCGGATTGGTCATGCGCACACTGATAATGGCGGCCATCCCTTCACGAACATCGTCGCCGGTAATTTTCACCTGTAAATTCTTGGGCAGATTCCCGTTGGTTACATATTGATTGATTGCGCGGGTCAAACCGGCTTTAAACCCGATCAAATGAAAGCCGCCTTCGGTGGTATTAATGTTGTTGGCAAATGAAAAAATCTTTTCGGTATAGGTATCATTGTACTGGATGGCAACTTCTATCTGGATATCGTTTTTGGTACCTTCCATAAAAATCGGCTTATTGTGAAGCGGCGTATGCCGGCGGTTGATATATTTCACAAAATCGACGATGCCGCCTTTGTGGAAAAACTCTTCTTTGGTATCGGTGCGTTCATCTTCAATGATGATTTTGAGCCCTTTGTTCAAAAAGGAAAGTTCTTTCAGCCGGCGCACCAGAATCTCATAGCTGAATTCAGTGGCTTCCAGAATCTCCGGATCCGGAATGAAGTGGACCTGGGTACCCTGTTTGCGGGTTTTTCCTTTTTGCGTTAACTCACAGGATTTTTTGCCTCGTTCATAAGATTGATAATAAACCTTTCCTTCCGTATAGATCTCGACTTCCAGAAAGCTGGAAAGCGCATTGACAACCGAAACACCGACACCATGCAGTCCGCCGGATACTTTGTAGGAGTGGTTGTCGAATTTACCACCGGCATGCAATTTGGTCATAACGACTTCAACAGCCGGAATTTTTTCTTTCTTATGAATACCCACCGGTATACCCCGGCCGTTGTCCATCACACTGACACTGTTGTCATCGTGAATAATTACGTTGATCTGACTGCAATAGCCCGCCATGGCCTCATCGATACTGTTGTCCACAACCTCGTAAACCAGGTGATGCAGCCCGGCAACATCCACATTTCCAATGTACATTGCCGGCCTTTTGCGGACCGCTTCCAGGCCTTCCAATACCTTAATGTCGTCTTCCGTATAATTGTTGGTTTTTGTTTTTGAGTTCATATCCGCATCGGCATTATTACGCTTAAATAGGTTTTATCTTTTTCGCCTTCTATTAAACAGGGCTTTTCCTCATCGGTAATATTGAGAATGACTTTATCGTCATCAATCACATTTAATGTTTCTATAAAAAATTTAGGGTTGAACATAACGGTGATGGGATCACCGCTGTATTCAATGTCCATATCTTCTTTAGATTCCCCGATATCGGGATTGGTGGAAGTGATGACCAATTGATTTTTTTCAAAATTAAAAATGACGCCTTTATAATCTTCTGAGCTTAAAATAGACATGCGCTTGAGCATCATTAAAAATAACTGCCGGTCAAAGGGAATGGAATGTCCTCCTTTTTTTACGATGATATCGCCATATTCTGGAAAATCACCCTCTAACAGCAGTATAATTAATGTCTCTGAATCTTTTTGGACGATAAAATTATTTTCTTTAAAACCGATTTTCACCGGCCCCTCAACATCAAGAAACTTGCTGACTTCAACAAGTCCCTTTTTGGGAATCATCACATTGTCGCCGGGCGGCAGATTCGCATCCTTATTGACTACGGTGTCCACCGTTGAAAGACGACTGCCGTCGGTTGAAACAAAACGAAAAATTTTATTCTTTTTTTCCTCAAAGCGTTCGGCATAAACACCAATAATATGCGCCCGTTTATCATCAGTTGCCCCGCTGACAATCACTGAGCGTTCAATCATTTTGATCAGTGACATAGATTCGATTTCAAAGAATTCAATTGCTTCTATTTTGGGAATTTCCGGGAAATCATCCGGCTTCAAACCAACGATGTGATATTCGACCTTTTGATTGCCAATTTCGATCCATTGATTTTCAACTTCATTTAGAAAAATATCTTCACTCGGAAAATCTCTGACAATTTCATAAAACTTTCTGGCGTTTATGGCGATGCTGCCTTCTTTTTCAACGTCGGCCGGATAAAACCCCTCAAAACCGGTTTCAAGATCTGTGGCTGAAACCGACAGGCCTTTTTTATCCGTCTTCATTAAAATATTAGTGGTAATAGCCAAACTCGTTCGACGTCCGGTCAAACCCTGTACTTTTGATAAAACAGGCAATAAATCGCTTTTTTTAATAGTAACCTTCATATCCTTTTCCTTAATATTATATATAATAAAAAGATAATAATAAATAAGGGGTGTTCATAAAACCAATAACTTTGTAAGGTGCTTAAATTATATAAAAATAATTTAAAATAAATGTTGAAAACTTGACCGTTTAGATGATGATAACCGGACAGATACTAACAGAAAAATAAAATTGTTAATAACGGTTAATTTTTCAACATCTTATTGAAAAAGTGCTGTTCAAAAAAAAAACAGGCTTTTTTTTAATTTAAATAATTGATTTCAAATAGTTATAAAAAACATTAACGGTTTAACGCTCCGAATTGAGCCATTTTTTTATCAAAGATATTTCGCGGCTTTGCCAGCGGTTCGATGTTCTCAATTTAATAAACTGTTTATATAATTTTTCTAAAAATTGCAAGATCTTATCATAAAGAAAAATTTTTTCTAAAACGCTTCCTTCCACGTCATCCGGGCTTTCAGGAGATGCGATTTTCGGTGTTTTTAAGCCGCTCAGATTTAAGCTTTCACCCTTCACGGTGAACTGCCATTTTTGCTGGGCAGATCGGTAAACCAGATTGAGTTCCGCCACCAGGGCACCGTTTTGCAAGGCCACCCGGGCTTCTTCAAGGCCGGCTTCTTCACCTTTTATCGTGATGCGTTCAATAGTTTTTTTATGTTTTTTTTCAAGAACAATTCGGTTGCCGATTTCAAATGAAGTTAAATCCGGATCTGCACTTTTTAAGAAAGCCGGGTCCTGTTCAATGATAAACCACAGCCAGGTTAAAAATTCATCACCTAAAAATTTAAACCGGTTATAGGCAACCGCAACGTCTAACATTTAATGTTTCGCTTATCCCACAAAATTTGTCGGAGAAAGTTTATGGAGGATATCTTTTTCAGTATCCGTCAAACCGGAAGCCAAAAGGGCAGCGGTATAGGGAATCACCCGAATCAGGGTTAAATCGAACGATCGTAAAAACAGTGTTTCCAATTCTTCATTGGCCGCCTTGAGATTGGAAAAAAACCATAAAACCGAATCCTCATAATTCCAGATGATGTCATATACATTAGGGGTTGCCGGAATCTTTAAATTTAACCGATTAATCACATGATCTTTAATGGTCTGTTTTTCGTTGCGGGACAGATATTGTCTGCCGCTCTCAGCCAGGCGCCGGGCCGATTCGATCATAAAGTGTTTTTTGAACATTTTGGAAGGAATGGTTTTTTTATCGATTCGCAACGCAAAAACCAGATAACTCCCATAAGCATAGGTCGACCCACTAAAATCAGGCTGGTATGGTTTTTCAAATGATGTCCAGCCAACCGCCTTTTCCAAAGATTGATCATCTATTTCAGAAACCGCATTTTTTTTAAGCCCGGCAGCAATCGTTTCCAGAACCGGCGTTTTAAGCCGGCCTTCAACCGTATAGCGTGTGATTGAAATTGAGGTGGACAACAAATTCATTCTTAGCCCGATTAACCTGGTTTGGTTTTAAACTACCAGATATAGTATATTAAATAAGTTGATATAAGTATATAGCGAAATTATTAGGGGACGTTGTTGACTAATTAGACTTGTTTTGGTAGGTGTAGCGACATGGATTAATATTTGAGGTGAACAATGCCACGACAAGCCAGACTGGATGCACCGGGTACCTTACACCATGTTGTTGTGAGAGGTATCGAGCGTCGTCAAATTGTTAATGATAATCGCGACCGAAGTGATTTTGTTTCCCGCATGGGAAAAATCGCCGCTGAAACCCAAACCCTTATTTATGCCTGGGCGTTGCTAAACAACCATGCCCATATTTTTTTGCGCAGTGGCCCATCTGGCTTGCCCAGCTATATGCGCAGACTCCTTTCAGGCTACGCCATCTCTTATAACATCCGGCACCGTCGCCATGGTCACCTGTTTCAGAATCGATACAAATCCATTGTTTGTGAAGAAGATCCCTACTTTAAAGAGCTAATTCGATATATCCACCTCAATCCATTGCGTGCCGGGCTGGTTGACACGCTAAGCCTGTTGGATAAATATCGATGGTGTGGCCATTCGGTATTGATGGGCAAATTCCAAAACAACTGGCAGGATCGGGATTACGTGCTTAAATGGTTCGGTACCACAGAGGGCGAAGCGAAAAGAAGGTATCGTCAATTTGTCAAAAATGGCATCGAGCAGGGGCGGCGGCCCGAACTGGTTGGAGGCGGACTGATGCGATCTCAGGGGAACTGGTCGGCGATTAAGGCGATGGGCCGTCTGGGGATGCGAGAAAAATCCGATGAGCGGATTTTGGGTAGCGGAGAATTCGTTGAACACCTGCTCAAGCAAGCGGATGAAGTCCGAAAACAGCAGTTTTCTGCCAATGATCGTATAAAAACAGCGCAACAATTGGTTGAAAAGATATGTCAGAAGGAAAAAATTAGCGTCGAAGCACTAAGATCAGGCAGTCGGCGGCAGTTGGTATCGAAGGCCAGAACTCAGATTGCGGTAAAACTTGTTGAAGAAAACGGGCTGTCCTTAGCCCAAACCGCACGACATCTGGGGGTGTCTACATCGGCAATTGCAAAATTACTTGATCGGAGAAAAAGCAAGTCTAATTAGTCAACAACGTCCCCTAAGATGAAATTTATTGCTGATCTGCATGTTCACTCAAAGTATTCAAGAGCCACGGCCAAAAACCTGGATCTGGAAAATCTGTATATTGCCGCCCAGTTGAAAGGCGTCACCGTGGTGGGAACCGGCGATTTTACCTATCCGGCCTGGTTTGAGGAAATAACAGAAAAGCTGGTTGCGGCCGAACCCGGGCTGTTTAAACTAAAAGAGGAACTGGCTCGGCAATGCGACCTCCGGGTTCCGCAATCCTGCCGCGGGCCGGTGCGGTTTATGCTGGTTACTGAAATCAGCAACATCTACAAAAAAGACGGCCGAACCCGTAAGAATCACAATCTTGTTTTTGCACCGGATTTAGAAGTGGCACGACAATTCAGCAACCGGCTGGATAAAATCGGCAATATAAAATCCGACGGCCGACCAATTCTGGGGCTGGATGCCCGCGACCTGCTCGAGACCCTGCTTGAAACCTCAATGGGTGCTTTTTTGATTCCGGCCCACATTTGGACCCCTTGGTTTTCGGTACTGGGCTCCAAATCCGGTTTTGATTCCATTGAAGAATGCTTTGAAGATTTAACGCCCCATATTTTTGCGGTTGAAACCGGGCTTTCCTCGGATCCGGCCATGAACTGGCGGGTATCGTCATTGGATGGGTTTACCCTGGTGTCCAATTCAGATGCGCATTCACCGCTAAATCTGGGACGCGAAGCCAATTTATTCAACACCGAGCTCTCCTATGCGGCCATAAAATCGGCCTTGAAAACCGCAAATCCGGATCAATTTCTGGGAACTTTCGAGTTTTACCCCCAGGAGGGCAAGTATCACATCGACGGACATCGGGCCTGCGACATTTCTTTCTGGCCGGCAACCACCCTAAAACATGACGGTCAGTGCCCGGTATGCGGCAAGCCCCTGACGCTGGGCGTTTTGTATCGCGTTGAAGAATTAGCAGACCGCAAAGAGGGCCAAAAACCCGCCAGAAGCCATCCGTACACCAGCAGTATTCAACTGGTGGATATTTTGTCGGAAGCATTACGGGTGGGTCCGGCCTCCAAGAAGGTCAAGCAGACCTATCAGACGGTCCTCAACAAATTGGGTTCGGAATTCGATATTTTACATAGCCTTGATATCGATGCCATCGAGCAGGCCGCAATTCCGCTGTTGGGTGAAGCGGTTGCGCGCATGCGCCGCAAGGAAATCAACATCATTCCGGGTTATGACGGAGAATACGGTCGCATTCGGATATTTAATGAACAGGAGCGCGAAACACTGCTTGGACAGCAACCGCTTTTTGCAGTTTCCACACCGGAGCCGCCATTTTCTGCGCCAAAGTCCAAAAGCAAATCCGACAAAGCTTTAAGAAAAAGCAAAACAAAACAAAATGAATCTGAACTCACACCGGCTGATGTTTTCAGCCAGCTAAATGACCGCCAGCGCCGGGCGGTGGAGCATGCCGACGGGCGCCTGTTGATCGTTGCCGGACCCGGCACCGGCAAAACCCGCACCCTGACCATGCGAATCGCCCATTTAATAATGAGAAAAGGCGTTTCTCCTCACAATATTTTGGCCGTGACCTTTACCCGAAAGGCTGCCCAGGAAATGCAGAAAAGGCTTAACTCAATTCTGGGCGATGCCCACCCGTTGCCATTGGTCGCCACCTTTCATGCGCTGTGTTTTAAGATATTAAACGAACTCAACCCGGACGGCACCGAAGCCATCATTGATGAAGATGACCGCAAAGTTTTGATACGCGAAGCGATTAAACGGGTTAAAGATCAGGGCATGCCGATCTCTCAAAAGCCGCAAAAATTACTGAATCAAATCATTGCAGCCAAGCAGCAGATTCTAAACTCTGATGATTTAACACCGGCCGACAATGTCACGGTTGATGCCCGAGCGCTGGCCGAAGTGTATCATAGCTACCAGAATCTATTGGCCATCCAGGGATTAAACGATTATGAGGATCTGATTTTTAAAGTCGTCCAATTGCTAGAAACCGATTCTACAGTCTGTAAAAAATACCGCCATCAATTTCAGCATATTTTTATAGATGAATATCAGGACTTAAATCACGGACAGTACCGTATTGTCCAGGCGCTGGCTCCTCCGAAATCATCGAATCGAAATCTATGTGTCATCGGTGACCCGGATCAGTCGATTTACGGATTCCGTGGATCCGATGTGCGCTACTTTACCCGCTTCGTTAATGATTATCCCGACAGCGCTGTTATTCAACTGACCCGCAATTATCGATCGACGGAAGCCATTCTGGATGCTTCGTTTCAGGTGATCCAGGACCACCGGTTGCACTCCGCAAATGCCCGGACCTATTCTCAGATGGAGGGTATCAAAACCATCCGCATTCTTGAGCTTGCCAGCGCCAAGGCCGAAGCCCTGGCCATTGCCCGGGTCATTGCCCAGCTGGTGGGCGGCACCGGTTTTCATTCCATCGATACCGGTCAGGTCGCTGATGCCAATCTGGTTTCGGCCCGCAGTTATGCCGATTTTGCCGTGCTGGCTCGTACCAACCACCAGTTGAGAATTATTGGAGACGTTTTTGAACAGGACGGTATTCCTTTTCAGATTGCCAGCCGCCAAAATTCCCTGAAAAGCTGGGGGCTGCCGGAACTGATCTCCGTCCTGCAAGTTGTGCAAGGGTACGGCAGTAACGTTGATTTGAACACCAGCCTGCAACTGTTTTCAGTCGGCATCCATAAAAAGGCCGCCGATCATTATAAATCCTGGTGCTATTCCAACCAATTTTCACAGCAGCAGGGTTTGGCCAATGCCAAACGTTTTCCGGTTCCGGGCTTAAGCCACGCCCAGCAGCAAAAACTCATCGATTTTGGCGAACAGCTGGCGGGTATCAAAAACAAGACCGGCGGCATGACGGTTGCCGAACAGCTACGGTATCTGTCGCAGATTCCGCAGCTCACCGCCATTGTGAATACCGAGCCCCGACCCTGCGAGGCGTTTACCAATCTGTTAACCCTGTCAGAAGATTACGGCGACAACATTGCTGAATTTTTAGCGAGCGCAGCCCTTGACACCGATACCGATGCCTATTTGCCGCTGGCGGAAAAGGTAGCCTTGATGACCATGCATGCGGCCAAGGGTCTTGAATTTGCGGTGGTGTTTATTGCCGGGTGTGAAAATGATTTGATCCCCTTAAACCGACAAGGCGCCGAACCCGCCGATCCGGCCGAAGAACGCCGCCTGTTTTATGTGGCCATGACCCGGGCCATGGAGCGATTGTACCTGACCCGGGCTAAAAAGCGCAGCGTTTACGGAAAACTCCTGCCCCGATCCCCCTGCCCCTTTGTGGCCGACATTGAAAACCGCCTTAAAAAAGACGACTCCCCCAAGGTTAAAAAGAAAAAAAAGAAAGAAGCCGGCCAAAAACAACTCAAACTCTTTTAAAAAGCAGGGCGCATCGTGCTTGGGGCATGGCTGGGAAATGACACTTGCCACCCGTCGCTGCCGTTTTTTATTAAAGATTTCCTTTAATTTTGTCGATATTTACTATTGGAAGGTTTCTTGGCCGTTTACGGGTTACCATTTATCCTGTGTACAGCCCTTGGGCCAACCCATTTCAACAAGTACAAGATGTTGTGGGTGTATAGCCGAACATACTAGAATCATTAGATATTATTATAATTTCCTTGAGTTTCAATTAAAAGTATTGTAAAATTTGTTATACAATCTAAACGAGCATTCAAAGGGGGCCCTTGCTTTTAGGGGAAAGCGCAAAAGGGATTTGAATTGATTTCGAGGTATAATGGGCGGACGCGGAATTAATATTTTACATATCGTTGTTTTAGGCACTATTTTTACTCTAATTGCCGCTGTGTCATCGGTGCATGCCGATATTTACATGTATATCGATGATAACGGGGTGATGCATTTCACCAACGCACCGACATCCAACGAGCACGAATACAAAGTCTATATCAAAGAAAGAACCTCCATTTCCAAAAAGTTTTCCGCCACCAACAAGTATGACCATTTCATTTCGAATGCGTCTGAGCAAACCGGTGTCGACTCTCGTTTGTTGAAAGCTATGATTAAAGCCGAATCGGACTTTGACCCCCGGGCGATATCAAAAAAAGGCGCTATGGGCCTGATGCAGATCATGCCTGAGAACTTTAAAATGCTGGATCTTGAAAACCCGTTTGATCCCCGGCAAAACATCAGGGCCGGCGCGCGCTATTTTCAGCAACTTTACAAACGGTTTAACGGAAAGCTGGCTTTATCTCTGGCGGCCTACAATGCCGGGCCCACCGCGGTTGACCGCTATAAGCGCATCCCGCCGTATCAGGAGACCGAGGAATATGTCCGCCGGGTCTTAAGGTACTATCGAACCTTTAAACAACTCTA